>NZ_CP057631.1:0-105909 GCF_013890155.1 Citrobacter sp. RHB20-C16
TGAACCGTATGCTGATGAGTGCGTCTGGTGAGACACGTTTGTTCATCGATCCGAAGTGCAAACACCTTATCGATTCACTGGAGAAGGTCATCTACAAGCCTGGTTCGCGCGACGTTGATAAGACGGGTGGCATCGAGCACAGCGCGGATGCGCTGGGGTATCCGGTTCATCGTAGGTATCCGGTGAAAAATCGTGTTATTCTTGGTGGATCTAGATAAGTAATTACTTACCTACATATGGAAATAAAGCAAATGGAATTGACTGATAAGCAAATCAAAGATCTGGTGGCACGACGCCACCCGGAATATGAGAAGAAAAAAGAGCATTGGGACTTCCTCGCCAGCACCTACGCTGGCGGTCGTAGCTGGTTCAATGACAACATTTTCCGTTACTTCAAAGAAGGTGATCAGGAGTTCAAGGAACGTCTGGAGCGAGCGTACCGCTTCAACCATACGCGTGAAGTGGTGAACCTCATCAACAAGTATCTCTTCAAAGAGGATATCCACCGCAACACTGATGAAGCACCGGAGCAGATCCGCAACTTCTGGAAGCGTGCGACCCGGCAGAACATCTCCATTGATGCTTTCATGGCGGCCATCGATCTCCAGTCGTCTATTTACGGTCGTATCTGGGTTGTCGTGGACAGCACCATGAACGGCGATGTTGAGTCGGTCGCCGACGAGAAGAAAAACGACGCCAGAGCCTATGCCTACTGGATTTCTCCGCAACAGATGCTCGATGTCGCCTGGGATGAAGACGGCAATATGCTCTGGGCATTAATCGTTGAAGTCGGGCGTGACGATGCCGATCCGTTTACTTCAACGGGACAGGAGTTCTTGCGTTATCGACTCTGGACTCAAACCTCATGGTATCTCTTTCGCGAAGAAGTGAAGAAAGGCACTGGCCGTCGTCAGGCGAAGGTCGTGCTGGAGGACAGTGGCAAACACGACCTGGGTGTGGTGCCGGTGTTCCCGGTGGACTGCATTGGTGAAAGCGAATCCCCGTATTTCAGTCCGTCGCTGATCGACGATATCGCGTACCTTGACCGGGCCGTGGCCAACTACCTGTCGAACCTTGATGCCATCATTCAGGATCAGACGTTCAGCCAACTGGCTATCCCGGTTCAGTCATTACTGCCTGGCGATGAGAACCACGACAAGGTGCTGGAAATGGGGACAAAACGCGTCTTTACCTATGACTCAGAAGGCGGGAATCAGCCGTTCTACCTGTCTCCAGATCCGAAGCAGGCTCAGATGATCATCACCACAATTAAGACGGTGATTAACGAGATCTACCATTCCGTTGGTGTCGCCGGTGAACGAACCAAGCAGGACAACGCGCAGGGCATCGATAATTCATCCGGTGCAGCCAAGATGTACGATTTCCAGCGCGTTAACAGTCTGCTGGTGACAAAAGCAGAACGCCTTGAAAGGGCAGAGCGCCAGATGATGCAACTGGTCGCGTTATGGATGGGTGTCGATCTGGATGAAGACCATTCTCTCATCGCGTACCCGGAGAGTTTTGACATTCGTGGACTAACGGATGAATTTGCCGTCGCTGAGAAATTGTCGCTGCTCCAGGCGCCGGATTCTGTACGTCGTCATCAGATGGAAATGCTCATTGAGAAGATTTTCCCGAACGTCACTGAGGCGATGCAGAAAGAATTTAGAAAAGATCTCTTGAAATATCCTCAAAAAAATGATCTTAACACCCTTGAAAATAAGTCAGTACTTACTTATGATCGCAATACAGCCCAAGAAAGCGGGCGAGATCAACCCCGAGGGAATGGGGACTCATCTACTCAAGAGACCGAGTGATAAGTAACGAAAAGGATTTTTTATGAATCTGTGGCAAATGCTTTTGGCCCGTCGTGGCCTGATGGATGTAGCTGAAGGGCATGAGCGTGGTGGCGCTGCTGCCGGGACTCCTGCCGGGGAAAACGAGCAGGGTAAGGAAGACCCAGGCAAACAGGGCGAGCAAAAAGAGCAACCGGGTAATGCGGATGACGAGTACGCCAACATGACTCAGGAAGAGTTGCTGGCCGAGCTGCGTAAATCCAAGAAAGCCGGTGCTGACCTGCTGAAAGAGAACATGAAGCGCAAGGAGAAAGAGCGCTCTTTGACCGATCAGTTGGCTAAGTACGGTGATATTGACCCTGAGCGTGCCCGTCAGCTGCTGGAAGCAGAACAGGCCGCAGAGGACGCACGTCGTAAAGCAGAACAGGCTGAAATGGAACGTCGTGGTGAGTTCGATGCTGTGAAAAAACAGATGATTGAAGCACACCAGACGGAACTGGCCGAGCGAGATAAACGTTACTCCGCTCTGGAGAAAGAAAACGCCGCGCTGAAATCCCAGCTGGTTGAAATGACCGTTGGAGCCTCTTTCAGTAGCTCTGCTTTCCTGCGTGACAAAGTTCTGATGACTCCGGCGAAAGCCCGCGTTATCTACGGCTCTCATTTCGAAGTGGGTGAAGACGGTAACGTTGTTGGCTATGACAAGCCGGCCGGTCAGAAGGAACGTGCAGTTCTGGTTGACGGTGAAGGCAAGCCGTTGCCGTTCGAATCCGCGATTGAACGCATTCTGCGTGCCGATCCGGAAGCTGACGCATTGATGCGCAGCGAAGCCAAGCAGGGTGCAGGTTCAAATAGTAAACCGACCCATAAAGTTAACCAGCCGAAGAACAAGTCGACAATGGATAAGTTGGCTTCCGGTCTGGGGAAAATCGGACTCAAGTAACATCTTAGATCATAGGGAAATGAAAGATGCCATTACTGCGTGAAGAAGCTGAAAAGCTGTCTAATAACGAACTTGAGCAGGGCGTGATCGAGACCATTATCGACCGCGACGACCTGTTCGCTGTCCTGCCGTTCATGAAGATTGACTCCAAAGCGTATCTTTACAACCGTGAAGCTACTCTGAGCGAAGCGACCTTCATTGATGTGAACGACACTATCACCGAAGGCGCTGCAACCTTCACCGAACACGTTGCGAAGCTGCGCATTCTGGCAGGCGACGTTGACGTCGACAAATTCCTGGCAACTACCATGTCTGATACCAACAACCAGCTGGCTGTCCAGGTTCGTCAGAAGGTGAAAGGTCTGGCACGTGCATTCCGTCGCAACCTGATTCTGGGCGACTCCACCACCAACACCAAAGCATTCGACGGTATTCCTAAGCTGATGATCGACGACCAGAAAATCGACATCGCGAAGGCTGCTATGACCTTCTCCATGTTCGATGAACTGGTTGATGCGGTGAAAGACCTGGGTGCTGACTGCATCATGATGCGCTCCGAACACCTGCGCGCATATCGTGCTCTGCTGCGTACTGTTAATGTAGGCCCGTCTGAAATCATGATGGAAAACTTCGGTCGTCCGATGCTGTGCCATAACGGGGTTCCGTTCATCATCAACGACTTCATTCCGAAGACCGAAGAAAACGACGCGGCAAACATCTACTGTCTGCACCTGTCCGAAGAGAATGGTGTAACAGGTCTGTATGGTGGTGAAAATGCCGGTATCGTGGTTGAAAACATCGGTACTGTTCAGAACAAAGACGCAGTCCGTACTCGTGTGAAATGGTACTGCTCTCTGGCGAACAAACACGACAAGGCAATCGCGGCACTGACCAACGTTAAAATTTGATCAGTTTAATAGGTAATTACTTACCTATATATCAAGAGTGGGCTATACGCCCACCTTTTTTGTAGGAGTCATACGATGAAACCAGCAAAAATCCGCATTCTCGAACCGCAGTTTGCGAGCTATACAGGCCTCCTGTGTGGCATTCAGTTTGAAAATGGAGTGTCTGTCTCTGAGATGCCGTTTATCGATCAACAGCGTATTTGCGCATCCATGCGTGCAACCACGACTGACGGGCACAACGTCTCCCCATCTGCCGCATTTGCTGAACGTGGCAGTCTGGTCGCTGACCAAATCGTTGAGCCGTCTGCCCCAGAAATCGCCCCTATGAAGCGTGGCACGGGCGAAGATGAGTCCAAACCGGTCCAGCGCTTTACGCGGGAAGAACTGGAGTCCATTGCAGACTGCGAAGGCATTGCCGGACTGCGTCAAATCGGTAAGCCGATGGGCGTGAAAGCCAAAGGCATTGTTGAAATGATCGAAGGCATCCTGAAAGCACAGGGCGGTGAGTAATGGCGCAGATCGACACGTACCGTAGCGGGGAAGCTGTATCTCTGTCGTTTGCATTTAACGTACTGGATATTGAATCAGCCACCTACAGCGTCAAAGACAGCACCGGGGCGCTTATCGTTGAAAACGTACCTGTTGAGGTCTCTCCGGGCCAGATGTCTATTCCGGTCGTCGTGTCGGCTGAGTACAACCAGCTTTCTGACAAAGAGCGCGATCTTCGCCATGTCATTGTGAAGGCCACCGCCAGCGGGCTGACGCACGAAGAACGCAGGATGTATGTCCTGCTGAACAGCTTTGAGCTTTCTGTCCCTTCGATGTCGTTTGCAACCGTGGCAGATGCCCAGATGCAGGCTATCGATATGCTCAATGGAGACACATTGCTGGCAGACGGCGATGGGCTAATGCGAAAGCGTCTTATCGAGGCGACCAGACGCATTAAAACGCTGCCGTTCTCTCTTCGCAAAATTCTGCGTATCGATTTTGACCGGTACGATCGTCCGCAAAACATGCTGAATGTCTACGACATTCCGTGGGGCGCTGATGGTGTATATCGGCACGATATTGTCGATTGGGATCGGATTACGCAGGAACAGTTTGATGCGTTCCCGGACTACTTCAAACAGGCACTAATGCTGGCTGCGGTTAACGAAGCCTGTGAGATCGCCAACGGTAATGACGTGGCGACAGCCCGCGAAGACGGCATTTTGTCTGAGTCCATTGGTGAAACCACCAATATGTATCGTACTGGCAAAGCGGCAAATGTTCGTGTGGCTCGCAGTACATGGCGACTGCTGACCGGCTACATCAACAACCGCATGATTGTCCGTCGTGCGTAACGCTCGTCGCATGGTTTACTTCTGGTCGAAAGGCTTAAGACGAGAAATCGCGCCTTCGCCTGGTGAAGCGTGCGACGACCATGAAAAGGGAGATTGGATGAACATTTCATGGCAAGCCGAGTTGTCGATTTACCGTTTCGGCGCGAAAAACGCCTACGGTGAAGCGCAATTGCAGTTCGTCAGGAAGACGAACGTCGGCGTCGTAAAGTTTGAGCAGAGTAACGAGAAGTCATCGGTACGCGCGGACAGTTCCGGCAGCCGTGGTAAAGCGAATCTGGAACTCTTCGATGCGGTTCTGATCATTCCACTTGAAGCTGCGGTGCAACTGGATGACGTGCTGATTCTTGATGGGCAGAAACTGAAAGTCTCCAGCGTTCATCGTCGCTGGGGGTTGCGTGGGCGCCCTGGCCATCTTGAGATCGGAGCAAACATATGGGTCTGAAATATGACGCCCACCAGTTCAAGCGAGCGGGTGAACGCCTCAACAATAGCCAGAAAGCGTTCAAGCGATATCTCATTCGGGATATGGAGAAATTGGCGCGTCTGGTTGAACGTCTGGCGAGAGCAATGGCCCCGCTTGAGACGGGGTCGCTTGAGAGTGCGATCTTCGCCAGAGTGGTGAAAGAGGGTTACACCGGATTGCGCATTGAGCTGACTGTGTCCGGAGCAAAGCCTCGCGAGGGGCATCCGGGAGTGGAGGTTGGCGACTATGCCGAGTACATGGAGTTGGGGAAATATCGTCTTGGCTACCTGTCACGCATGAAGAGTGTCACCAATCCACCGATTGCTGGTGTCAAACCTCGCGTTGGGCCGCTGTTCCTTGAAAGAGCCGTCCAGATTAGCGAGAAACAGTTCTCCCAGACCATTGCGGAAGCGGCAAGGAAAGCAGGTTTTACGAGAGGTTGATGTGTTTATTGAAGCGATTGCTGGCCTGATGCAAAAGGCGAAGATTGGTACTGTCGGGACAAACATCTTTTGTCATTACATGCCAGCGGATGTGAAGTCGGGCGTGCTGCTGGTGAATCCAAACACTGGCGTCAAAATCGATCATGAGTTGCAGGGGTTCTATCACGATTCCTGCACCATCATCGTCCGTAATTCGACAATCACGAAGGCCGTCGAGAAAGCAAATCAGATCATGGCTATTTTCCCAATTGAAGAGGCGGAGTCAGGTGGTGTTTATTTTCGTCTGGTTCGTCCAATGGCAATGCCAATCATCTATCCAAAGAACGAAGGAGCGTTGATTGAGTCAGGCATACCCATTGAATTTGCGGGCTATTTATTGAATTAATAAAATAAGTAAGTATATACTTATCATTGGCACAATGAATGTGCTTGTTCAACGGAAAAAGGAGTTTTCCAACAATGACCAATACCCATGTAAAAAACATCAAACTTGGCGCCTGTGCGGTGTCGTTTGGTGGCGTGGATCTGGGTTACACCAAAGGCGGTGTGCAGGTTGAAGTTGCGACCGAGACCCTGAAAGTGACGGTCGACCAGCACGGGCAGACTACGATGTCCGAACTGGTTCAGGGTCGTAACATCACTATTACCGCGCCGCTTGCGGAGTCTGTGTTGCAGAACATGGTTGATTTGATGCCGGGTTCCACACTGAGCGAAGAAGACAACGCTGTGACCATCACTTCTGCGCAGGGCGTAAACCTGATCGACGTAGCGAAAGAACTGATCCTGACTCCGCAGGACACCACCGACTACGTGCTGACCATTCCGAAAGCAGCGACTGCAGGTAACTTCACCATGACCTACCAGTCTGATGACGTTCGCGTGTTCTCTGTTCAGTTCACAGCGTATCCGGATGACAGCGGCGTTCTGGGGAAAATGAGCGGCCCAAAGCCGGTTGAGACTGTAACGATCTCCCCGGAATCTCCGGTTGTTAAGGCCGGTGAGACCGTACAGTTGAGCACTCAGATCACCCCTGAAGATGCAGCAGACAAAACCGGTGTTTGGGCATCAGACGCTCAGGACAAAGCGACCGTAGACCAGACTGGTCTGGTGCGTGGTGTCGCGGAAGGTTCTGCGAACATTTCCTTCACTGCCAATAGCGGCGGAAAGAAGGCAACCAAAGCAGTCACCGTCAACCTGGCAGACTGATCGCATCACTGATTAAGCAGAGGCTCAGGAAGAGCCTCTCTTTAAAAAGGACTTTAACCCATGACCAAATTACTCGATCTCGACTCCATCCTGCCGCCGAAGAAAAGTATCAAGTTCGGCGGCCAGGAATACCCCATCGTTGAAATGACCGTTGGCCTGTTCGTCTCCATCAAACAGATGGAAGGCAAAGACCTCCAGAACATGTCCCCGGTAGAGCAGGTAACTGCCTATGCCGAACTTGTTCGCAAGGTCATCCCGTCCGTGCCGGACGCTGTACTGGAAAAACTGACCGTCCCGCAGCTCCAGCAGATCTTCACCTTCGCTATGGAAGTGATCGATGAAGAGAACGAAAAAGCGGCTGGTGAAGAGGCAAAGTAATTTCCCGCGATGAATCCGGGGTAAAGACCGTCTCGATAGATCTCGGATTCTATTTCAGTCGTGTAGTTGCTCACTACGCCGTGTCGCCAGTTGAGTTGCTGGGCGTCCCTTTGACGATGTTCTGGATGCTCAGTCGCAACATCGACCGTCTGCGTGCGGAAGAGGATGTCCGCAACCTGCAAGTCGCTCGCGCTGCCCAGGCAGATGGCGAGGGCGTTAAGGCGTTCATGGAGGGTTTGCAACTCAGGATTGGAAGACCAGTCGTTACCGATAAAGTCTACGATCCACGTAGGGATAAGGCAGACCCTGACGCCAAAGAGCAACTGATGCAAATTTTTGGCAAAGGATGACAAGGGAATGTCACAAAACGTAGAGTTTATCCTGTCGCTGGAAGACAAGCAGTTTACAGCGTCAATTGACCGGGCGGGTAAGTTACTTACCAGATTCGGTGAGCAGGCGACAAAGCCCGCTCAGAAAATTAACAGCCTTGAACGCTCGTTGGGTTCGGTCTCCCGCATCATCGGCGTTCTTGAATCCAGGCTCGACACGACGGCAGACAAACTACAGGACGTAGCTGCCGGGTTCGAGCTTGTTGCTGACGCTTCTCGCAGAACGCGGAGCAACATCACCAGCCTCAATTCTGGCCTGAAAGCCCTGATTGAGCGCACCGACGCCACCACCACATCCGTAACTAAACTCACTGCCTCACTTCGCAAGGTGCAGTCCGAACTGAATGACTTCTCAGATTGGGCGAACTTCGCGAGCAGGAGCGCCAGCCATTTCGGAACTGAGGTCAGGCAGGCTGCCACGTCAGTCAGTGGCATGAATACGCGGCTTAACACCACAACCAAGCGACTCAGTAATTGGGGTGTCACGACCAGCCAGGCGGCCGAGGGATTGAAAAAAGTCCGCGACCAGATGGATGCCGTGATAGGTCGTCAGCAACTGATCAGCAAACCGGTACGTGTTCGCACCTCTGGCAATGGGAATGGTAACGGTGGATACGGCGGTAACGGTCGTACCGGTGGCGGTTCCGGGCATAGCGGCAGAAGCTTTGAAGGCAGTGTGTTTTCCGGTCTTCGTGGCAACATTTTCCTGCTGGGTGAAGTTGGTGACGCGGCCAGAACGGTCACTGACATTCTTTTCGGCTGGCAGAAGCCGATTGTTGAGGCGGCGGCAGAGATGCAGCGTATGCGCGTCATGCTGCGTGGTCTGAACAAGGGAAAAGATAACCCTGGCAAGGCTGCCGCGGAAGACATGCAGTACATCGTCGACATGGCGCAGAACGCCCCGTTTGCGATGCAGGCATTGACCGACTCCTTCGTGAAGTTCCGTTCAGCAGGACTCGATCCAACCGATGGCTCATTAAAAGCGCTGGTGGACTCCGTCGCTCGCTTTGGTGGCGATAGTGAGCTACTTAAACGCGCGGCCGTTGCTGTTCAGCAGATGTCAGGTAAGGGCGTCGTATCGATGGAAGAACTTCGCCAGCAATTAGGTGAAGCGGTTCCTAACGCGATGCGTGCGATGGCAGATGCAGCTGGTATCACAATGGGTGAACTGACCAAAGCCGTTTCCAGCGGTACGGTGGAAGCGAAACAGGCGCTGTCGCTGATGTTTGTTGGCTTGCGTGCGGAAAACGAGAACGCCGCGAAAGACATGATGCAGACCTACACCGGTGCGCTCGCTCAGTTACAAACGTCATTTACGCTGTTTGCCGACCGGGTAGGGCAGGCGGGCTATCTGGATTCTCTCACCAGTGGGATGAAGGAACTGGCCTCCATCATGAACAGTGCGGATGGTATCTCGTTTGCCAACTCGCTGGGGTCGGGGCTGGCTACCGCGATTGATGGTTTGCGCGATCTGGCTCAGTGGCTGGCTAAAAACCAGGAACTGGTTATCGGGCTTGGTAAGGTCGTCGCCGGAATGGTGGCGTTCAGGCTGTTACGTTCCGGGATCACCGGTGTGATCGGCACTGCCGGACAGATGGTGAACACCTTCGGCAGGATGTCAGTCGCAATCCAGACGCCATTCACAATGGGCATGACGGCAATCAACCGGTTCAACCGCGCAGCTCGCATGGGTTTGGCTCCGGTTCCGTCGATGATTTTCGCTATCCGTGGTGCAGTTTCGAGCCTGCAGGGGGTGTTTGCCGGTCTGACGGCGTTCATTGCTGCTAACCCCATTGGCGCCGCATTTACCGTCGCATCTGTGGCAGTGGCCGGACTGATCACCTACATGACCATGCTCCGCAGTGAAACGGCAAAAGTCGTCGACGAGATCCGCAAGATCCCGGAAGCAATGACGGCAGCCAAGCGTGAGCAGATGTCCTCGCGTGCAGCGGAGCTTGAAAAGCAGATCCGGCGAGACCAGCAGGCACTTAAAACTGGCGAAAGCGTTAACTACTACTCCACCGCGGCTGGCCCTGTCGCCGTGAAGGAGTCCAAAGAGGCAGTTGAGGCTCGCCTGAAGAAAAATCAGGACGAGTATCAGAAGATCACCGGCACGATAGCGCTGGGTGACGGGGCTGTGGCCAAGCGCCTGGCAAAAGAGGCTGCAGAATCCCAAATCGAGAAAATTCGTGCAGACAATCAGGTCTTCTCTGCAACGTTTGTGAAAGCCCGTCAGGAAGCTCTGGAGAAGATCCAGAAAATCAACGACGACCGCTCTCTGTCTGATGATGAGAAGAACAAGTTGCTCGCGCCGCTTCGTGAGACGGTAAACAAGTCGTATCTGGAACCGGCTCAGAAACTCGTTGATTCCTTGTCTTCACGGAAAAACGCGACCGAGAAGCAGATCGCCCATTTCAGCGACCAACTGGAGAAAGCGAAGAAAGAGGGTAATACCGAGCAGGTTCAGAAACTGCAGGGCAGCATCCGTGGTTATCAGGAACACCTCGAAGCTGTGGCTCAGGAACTGACACAGGCGGAATTTGAACGCGATAACGCAGCGAAGACTGGTAAGGGCGTAATGTCCAACCAGGGAACTGTTCTGGGACTTGGAACAAACGATAAGGCTGCTGGTAAAGCACTTGCGCAGTACATGCGAAACCAGATGGATTCCGCAACCTACCAGCGTACGCTTCCTGACGGCACACCTATGATGGACTTCCAGGGCCAGCCAATCATCGGGCCTAAGCAGTTGAAAACCCAGCTCAACCTGCAAAAAGCGTCCAGCGCGAACTCTCTGGAGAAAATGAGTGACGAGGAACGTGCCGCAGCCATTGCCGCGCTGACCAAAGCACGTGAGCAGGATGCTGCCGCAGCGGAGAAAGCCGGGACTCGTGCTGCAAATGCTTCTCAGCGAGCCGCGAAGAAAGAGCAAAGCGCACAGCAGAAACTTGCCCAGAGTTACCAGAAAGCACTGGATAAAGCAGATCGACTCATGGGGCAGATGGGCGAAAGCTCAAAAGCGACCGTATCGTTCGACCAGTCTCTGCGTGACACGACGAAGTCTCTGACCGAACTGGCGAATGCAGTACCAAATGAGTTCATCACTCAGGAGATGATCGACAAAGCCAAGTCTCGTCTGGCTGACCTGGCAAATGCGAGCGACGACTATCGTGAGATGTTCAACCGTCGCAACGTCGAGCAGATGATCTCAACCTGGGCGCCGGAGTCCGATTCCATCATTAGCGCGGGCTACAGAGCATCTCGTGGCGAGAAGGTGGCCGACTTCGAGGAAACCTATAACCGTAACCTCAAAGCGCTGATGGATCTGCGCGAGCAGGCTTCTGACCCGAAAATCGTTGCACTGTATACCAAGCAGATTAACAAGCTGGTGGCTGCCGGCAATGACGCTCTCATCAAAGAGACCGGTACGGCTACGCAGAAACTGGCGCTGGAATACGAGAACCTTGCTGATCAACTTGAGAACAGCTGGGGCAACATGTTCGGCAATATGACCGACGCGTTGACCGAGTTCGTGGTGAAGGGGAAATCGGACTTCTCCAGCCTGGCCGAGTCGATTCTCCGCGACATCACCAGCATGGTAGTGAAAACGCAGATCACGCTGCCGCTCATGAACGTGCTGGGGATGGGAACGACGGCTGCAGGTAACGCGCAAAGCGGCAATCTGCTGACCGGTGTTGCGTCTGCCGTAGCAAACCAGGGTGTACGCATGGGGAGCACGAATAATGGCGACAAAACCGTTGGAGAAGCGACGAAAGAAACCTCCAGCTCGATGGCGGGATTGGGTCAGAGCACTCAGCAAACCACCAGCGCCATTGGTTCGGCCACGAACGCGATCGGCAGTTGGGTAAATGGTCTGTTCAGCAGCACCGAAGCCAAAGACGCTGAAACGCAAGCCGTGAAGACCTCAATTTTCTCGATGCAGAATCTTAGCGCGGTGACCGGTGCGCTCTCTGCCGCCTTTGCCATGTTGGGCGCGAATGCTTCTGGCTCGGGTAACAAATGGCTGGGATTTGGCGCGACAGTGGCTTCCGGTCTGGTATCTGCCTGGGCTGGGGGTGGTTTCGACGGTATGTTCTCTGGTTCGTCCTCCACCTCCGTCGCTGACGGGACTAAAGGCATCCCGTCAATTCCGAAGTTCGCTAATGGCGGCATCTTTGGTAAGGACGGTGTGGTTCCGCTGCGGGCATATCAGAACGGCGGTATTGCCAACTCGCCTCAGTTAGCGCTGTTTGGCGAGGGTTCCATGAATGAGGCTTATGTTCCGCTTCCGGATGGGCGTTCCATCCCGGTAACGCTCAGTACTGACGGCGTGAAGGGCAGTGGTGTATTCGCGCCGGTGTCCATCGAGATCAATGTCTCCAGTGATGGGAATACGACAGCAAACAGCAATTCTGACGGCGCGTGGAATGAAGCCGCGCAGCGTATGAAGGCGATCGCCCTGGAGACCATCGCTCAGGAGAAACGCCCTGGCGGTTCTCTCAACCCGAACTCAAAACGCAACTAACCCATGTCTGCCCCCGCAAGGGGGCAGTCTCACAAGGATGTGATATGGAAAGACAGACGTTTAACTGGTATCCGGACTATGAGTCCGAAAAAACGGTCAAGCCGAATGTGGCGATCCTGAATTTTGGCGATGACTACGAGCAGCGCCAGGCTAAAGGACTGAACCGAATTAAAGAGAGCTGGACGCTGACATTCACTCGTTCCAGAGATGTGATTGATGCGGTCGACGACTTCCTTACCGCACGCGGTGCCGTGGAATCCTTCTACTGGACGAATCCCAGAGGTAAACCACTCGTCGTAGTGTGTGACGAGCACTCAGTGAAGCGTTACCAGGGACATTCCGTACTCAGCGCCACTTTTCGTCAGGTATTCGAAAGTTAATTCACCTGTGGATAAGTAAGTGCTTATTTAATATTATTTATGTGCGCCGACAGGACGTTGGCGCTGTTTTCATTCAAGGAAGAAACGATGGGTATTAGAGCTGATATTCAGAGCTTGTCGCCCTCCGCACTCATTGAGGTGTTCGAACTGGATATGTCGAACACCACTTCTGGGGGCAAGCTGTTTTTCCACGCTGGCACGAACGAGCTGATGCAACCACTCGTTTGGCAGGGCGTGACCTATGAACCGTGGCCAATCAAGGCATCAGGCTTTGATAAAACGGGCCAGGGGGCTTTACCGCGTCCCAAAATTCAGGTGTCCAACTTTGCCGGAACCGTCTCTGCGGAAGTGCAGGCTAACGACGATCTGGTAGGTTGCCGACTCATCCGCAAGATGACACTGGCGCGGTTCCTCGATGCCGTTAACTTCAGGGACGGCAACCCGACAGCCGATCCAAACCAGCATTTCCCTGATGAAATGTGGTTTATCGAACAGAAGACACTCGAAACGCATGAGGTCGTGGAGTTTGAGCTGTCCAGCGTCTTCGATCTGATGGGCGTACAACTGCCGTATCGGCAGATCATCAAAAACACCTGTCCGTGGAAATATCGTGGCCCTGAATGCGGCTACACCGGGCCGTATTTTGACAAAAACAATAACCAGACGACGCTGTCAGGTGCGGATTATTGCACCAAACGTTACGACTCCTGTAATGCACGCCGGAAGTACTTTGCCAATGGCGTTATCCACTTTGGCGGGTTTATTGGAGCGACGCGATATGACTGACAGAACGCTCCCTGAGCTTGGCTCAGACGTCATGCAGCAAATGTATCTCTGCGCTATAAGCCGCTACCCGAATGAAGCGTGCGGCTTTCTGGTACGTACCCGTGGCGACAAGTATCGCTTTATGGAGGCGCGAAACGTATCGGAGAACCCGCAGGACACGTTCGTCATGCACGCAGACGACATCATCGCAGCAGAAGACACGGGTGACGTCGTCGCTATCTGGCACTCCCACACTGACGAGTCAGCAGAAGCGTCCGACGCCGATCGTGCCGGATGCGAGGCAACGGAAGTTCCGTGGATGATTCTGGCGGTTCGCAGGAACGTGGAGGGGGATGTGCCTTTCCACTTTAGCGAGATGAACGTCATCACGCCGGACGGCTTCGAGATGCCCTATCTGGGACGCCCGTATGTCTTTGGCGTTTTCGATTGTTGGATGCTCTGCCGCGATTATCTCAGGCGAGAGTTCGACGTCGAGCTGAACCCTAACCCCCATCTGCATATCCCGTCATGGTACGAGGGCAATAACGACATCCTCGACCAGAACTACCGGAGTGAAGGACTCGTTCGACTGGCGCCGGGGACGGAACCCCAGCGTGGCGACATCTTCTTCATCCAGTACGGAAAAATGCCCGACCACTGCGCAGTGTATATCGGCGACGGCATGATTCTTCATCATCAGATCGACCGTCTCAGTTGCCGGACGCTTTACGGCGGGATGTACCAGAAACACACGACGCACCACCTGCGTCACAGAGACTTACTCAAGGGAGATGAGACGTGTCTGAGTTAGTGCATGTGCAGCTTGGCGGCCCGATGGCAAAACACTTTGGCCGCCACTGGCATCTGAAAGTGCGAAATACGAAACAGGCTCTGGATCTGATTGAAGCGAACCGTCCGGGCTTCAAAGCCTGGATGAAACGCAACATCAGAACCTATGACAGCTACCACATCCAGATCACCAACAAGCAGGGAAACAAGTGGTCGGTCGATGAGAGCGAGTTCCAGATGATGGGGCAGTCCGACAACATCGCGAAGATCCGTATTACGCCTGTACCTCGTGGTAGTGGTGGCTCCGCGTTTGGCTGGTTTGAAACGGTAGTGGGCGCTGCGCTGATGGTGGCATCAGTCTGGGTTCCCGCGCTGGCTCCGCTTGGCCTGTCGTTAATGATGGGTGGGATTTCTCAGCTTATCTCGCCGCAGGCGACTAACGACAGCGTGAGGCAGGCGGATAACTCCAACTCGTTTTACTTTGATGGGCCTCAAAACACCACAAACCAGGGCAACCCGGTACAGCTCATCTACGGAGAGGAAATTTTAGTCGGATCGCAGGTTGTGAGTTCGTCGATCACCATCGACCAGCTCATGTAAGAAGGGATTTTGTGAACATGGAACAGTTCAAAAAGAAAAAGCTGCCTCTGCTGATAGCAGGGGCGGGCGGCAAGAAAAGTAGCAAAGGCTCAAGCCGGACACCGGTCGAGGCTGACGATACCGTCAATTCCCGCGCAATGGCTTCCATCCTCGACCTGCTTGGGGAGGGGGTGATTGGTGGTCTGGTTAAGGGGGCTAAGTCGATCTTCATTGACGGTCTGCCCATCCAGAACGAAGACGGTTCGTCCAACTACAGCGGTATTACGTGGGATTTTCGTGATGGTTCGCAAGACCAGACGCCAATGGCGGGCTTCAACTACGTCGAAACGCCGAAATCCGTCAACATTCAGCTCAAGCAGACACACGATGTCACGGTGGCCATCGATAACGATGATGCCGATCGCGTCCGTGTCATCCTCAAATTTCCGTCACTACGTAGCGTAGATAAGAAGACCGGCGATACCAACGGGACGTCGGTACAGTTCAAGTTCCAGATCGCAAATGGTGATAGTAATTTCCGCGATGTCGTGGCTTCCGGAGAAAGAGGTGTCGACATCACGCTGTCTGCGAAAAAGACGGGTGTCTACTATCGCAGTTACGAGATCCAGTTACCGAAGCCCGGACGCGCATACAAAGTCCGCGCCATCCGTCTGTCAGCGGATAGCGAATCGCAGTATCTCTATAACGATACTTGGGTGGATTCCATCGGTGAGATTGTCGACACGCCGATGAACTACCCGAACTCGGTGCTGGTGGGTCTCAAGGTTAACTCTGAGCAGTTCGGAAGCACCATGCCGTCACGTTCGTATCTCGTTCGTGGCATGAAGATCCGCGTACCGGCAAACTACAACGAGTACACCAACAGCTATGTTGGCGTCTGGGATGGTACGTTTAAGCTGCATTCGTCCTCTAACCCAGCCTGGATTCTGTTCGATCTTCTGACTAACTCACGCTATGGGCTGGGGCAATTTGTTACCGAATCCATGATTGACCAGGGACAGCTCTACCAGATTGGCCGGTATTGCGATCAGGAAGTCGATGATGGCTTCGGCGGCAAAGAGAAGCGTTTTGCTATTAACACGCAGATCACCAGTCGGCAGGATGCATACCGGCTCATTCAGGACATCGCCGGTGCATTCCGTGGCATGGTTTTCTGGGCAGGCGGTATGGTCAACGTCATGCAAGACAGTCCGTCAGATCCGGTCATGATGTTCACCAACGCCAACGTCAAAGATGGCCTGTTTAGCTACAAAGGGTCTGCACGTAAAGATCGTCCATCTGTAGCGCTTGTGACCTACAACAACAAAGAAGACGGCTACAAGCAGAACATCGAGTACGTTGAAGATCAGGAGGCAATGCGCCGCTACGGTGAGCGAAAAACCGAAGTGGTGGCGTTCGGCTGCACCAGTCGTGGTCAGGCTCATCGTGTGGGTCTGTGGCTTCTCTATACCGCGAGAATGGAGTCTGACGTTATCACCTTTACGGCGGGACTGGATGCATCCTTCCTGATGCCTGGCGAGACGGTGCTCATCCAGAATAAATACCGTGCTGGTAAGCGCAACTCCGGCCGTATCGTGGCGTTCGATAAGAACAGCATTACGCTCGACGCCCCTGTCTCTCTCAAGAAGAACGGCTGCTACATCAGGATACTCAATCAGGAAGGAAAGATTGTCGAACGCGACATTCTGGAAACCGGAGAAGAGATCAGTCGTGTGACTTTCACTAAGTCTCTGGCTTCTGGCGAGATGCCGGTACTCGATGGCGTCTGGACAATCACCGAGCCAGATCTGGAACCCATGCGCGTGCGCGTTATCAACGTTGCGCAGGGCGACACTCAAGGGTCGTTCGATGTCACCGTCGTCCAGAACAACCCATCGAAGTACGAAGCAATAGACAATGGCGCGGTGCTGATCCCAGAAAACAACACTGTTCTCGATCCGACATTCTCAAAACCGACCAATCTGCAGGTGACGGAAGGCACGTATATGCCAAGCCCTGGCAACTTGTCGGTAAAACTGATGGTGACATGGGAGGGTAAATCGGCCGAGTACTGGATCAGTTGGCGGCGTTCTGATCCGAATAACGTCTCCAACTGGCAATCAGCGCGAGTGACCGAAGAGCAGTACGAAATCATCAACGTTGCCGAACACGGACAGTACGACATCCAGCTTTATGCCGTGTCGTTTAGCGGTAAAAAAACGGAAGTCATCAGCACCGTCTACAAGGTGCTGGGAACCATGACGCCTCCGGATGCGCCGAAGTCGTTAACAGCAGTGGGCGATTATCGCAACGTGATCCTGAACTGGATTAACCCGGACTCAATCGACCTCGATCACATCAACGTCTACGCATCCCAGACCAATAATCTGGATACGGCGAAGCTGATTGCAGAGGCGGCCAGTACCACGTTTACTCATGCGGGGCTGGGTGACAGTGAGACCTGGTACTATTGGGTCAGAGCGGCAAACAAGCGTGGCATGTTGAGTCCGCCGAACTCCAATCTGGGGACAGAAGCTACGACAAAAGATGTGCTTTCTTTCCTTGCCGGGAAGATCACTTCTTCGGAGCTTGGGCAGGAGCTGCTTGAGGAAATTGACTCGAAGGTTTCTCAGGAGGCTGTCGATGAAATCAATAAGCAACTGGAGAGTAGTCTCAAGGAACTGGAACAGTCCCAGACCGACCTGAAAACTGAAGTGTCCGGAACAATGGACAAGGTTAACGAGGCACTTGGGAAGGTCGAAGACTCAAATGCGGCGCTTGTTGAACTACAAAATACGGTCTCTGAGCAGGGCAAAGCAGTTGCCGGTGCAGTAGATGCCGCCCATGCCGCTCTCGATAACGCGTCTGCATTGATAGCCGAAGAGCGTGAAGCGCGAGTGGAAGGCGACCAGGCTAACGCGAAACAGATCGAAGCGATGAAGTCCACCGTCGACGACAGCGCCGCTGCTGTTGAAGAGATGAAAAAGACTGTGGCCGAAGTCGAACGCGCCAGTGCTGAAGTTACGACGAACATTGAGGCGCTGGCCAAAACCAATATCGACCTCGCGCTACGTCAGGACGAAGACCAACATAAACAGCAGATCAACAACGCAAGAATTGCTACAAAACAGAAGACTTTTGCCGACGATATGTCTGCAATGGCGACAAAAGTGGAAGAGATCCGCGCAGAAATTGCCGAGGACATAAAAGCCTCCATCGTGGAGGAATCCACCGCGCGAGTAGAGGCAGACAAGGCTATCTCCACGCAGATCACCAAACTGGAAGCACAGCTTAATGATGATGTGAAGGCGGCAATCCTGACGGAGCAGGAAGCGAGGACAACGGCGGATGAATCGCTGTCCAGGCAAATCACCAGTCTGAGCGCCCAGACCAGCGAGAAAATCAGCGCTGCGGTTACATCAGAGGCGACGGCGCGTGCAGATGCCGACAGTGCGCTCGGCGGGAGAATTGACACCATCAAGGCTGAGGTCGATGGCAACTCGGCGGTGATCCAGGAACACGCCCAGGCCATTGCCGACACGGATAAGAAAGTGTCAGCCGCTTGGACGCTGAAAATGGAAACGTCCACAAGCGGTGGTCAGAAGTACGTAGCAGGTCTTGCGCTTGGTATTGACAGCGACGGTCTGTCGCAATTTCTTGTGCAGGCTGATCGCTTTGGTCTGGTGAACTCCGTAAATGGGAAGATCACCACACCGTTCGTTATCGATAACGGCATGGCGTACATGAGTGGCGCGTTCATTATGGACGGCACTATTACCAATGCGAAAGTCGGTGATCTCCAGTCTACAAACTTTGTTTCCGGTCGCGCTGGCTGGCGATTAGGTAAAAACGGGGTGCTGGAAATCAACGGAAACAGCGGTGGTAATGGTCGTTTGGTAATGAATGGTCAGCGAATCGACGTCTACGACGATAACAACGTTCTCCGGGTTAGACTTGGTTTGTTGTGATGGTGGAAAAAAAACATCGCATCGGTAAAAATAAGTATGTAGTTATCTATTGACGGGCAAGGATGCCCGTCTTTTCAAGGAGAGGATATGTGGTACAGAGAAGGTACTATTACATTCACACAAGGAAGTGATGCACTTACCGGTACTGGCACGTTCTGGAATGTGTCTGCCAACGGCGTGTTGCCGGGAATGATCGTCATTGGCCCCGACAACAAGCTGCATGAGATTAAGCGAGTCATCAATGACACCAGTCTGATTCTGGTTGAACCCTATACCGGGGAAACACAGACAGATGTTCCGTGTCGCATCATCACGACTTATGAAGGGGATCTGACACAATTCAGCGCGCGCTTTACTGCTCTGATGAATCGTATGTCTGGCGACGCAAAAGCTATGCGTAGCTGGCTGACAGCCGTTGATGACGTGACGCTAGAGCGTGAAGACGGTACGGAAATGACGGTGAAGCCACTGATCCAGATCGTCGATGAGCACAACGCCAGCCAGCAATGGTTCAAGGACAACACCGATGCGATCGACGCAGCAGGAGATAAGGCAAAAGCGGCTGCAGCGAGCGCGGCAGCCGCTGCTGAAAGCGAGAGCAAGGCATCGTCAAAAGCTGATGAATCTGCGGCTTCAGCGTCTACGGCTACAACAAAGGCGCAGGAATCAGCCACATCAGCGGCAGCCGCATCCCAGAGTGAGCAAACCGCGCTGGACGCTGCAACGCGAGCAGAAAGTTCTGCTGCCAGTTCAGATTCTGCCGCGACGCGTGCTGAGACCGCTGCCGCCAAAGCTGAAGAAATTGCGGTTGATATCGGGCTGGTGGATGCCTCTCTGACGCAGAAGGGTATCGTGAAGTTGAGCAATGATACTGGTAGCGAATCTGAGTCGCTGGCGGCTACACCGAAAGCTGTGAAAGCTGCGAACGATAATGCCAACAGCCGTGTTCCCGCTACGCGTAAAGTGAACGGTCATTCTCTTGATACCGATGTCACCATTGAAAACGTCGAGACCGCAAACAAGCTGAAAATGCCCGTTTATGTTTGTGTCAATCTCGCCAGCAAGGAGTCGGCATCGTTCGACGGCTCTGCGAATGCCACGCCAGGTGTGAGTGGGGTACTCGGCGTTGAGAATGGCGGCACTGGTGGAGCAACACCAGAAGAGAGCAGGGCAAAACTTGACGTACCAGCAAATGCCGACGTGTTCCTTAAAAGCGACAATCTGCAAGGTATTGCCGATCGTGCAGCTGCCTGGCTTAACGTTCGCCCTATTGGTGCAACTCCGCTCGGAGGTGATCCGGTAAACGATTTTGACGCTACAACAAAACGCTGGGTCGAAAACCTTGTCGGCGCGGGCGGTGGAGTCGGGCCAACTATGAACGGCGTTCAAAACTTCGGGATCGGTGAGCGAACATTATGGGATTCTCGCGCTTTTATTCCTGCGTGGGCTGTTCCTGCTGATGGTCAGCTATTGAAACGTGATGAATGGCCTGAATTATGGGCGCACGCTCAAATGCATAGCCCGATTGTTGATTCTGATTGGCTTGCTGCACCTGCTAACCGTGGGCGATGGTCTCGCGGTGATGGTTCGACAACTTTCCGTTGCCCTGATCTTAACGGTGTGCAAGACGGTTCAATCATTGGTCTTTATGGTCGCGGTGATGCTGGCGGTAAGTACATTGTCGGATCTGTTATGGAAAACGGTGCTCCTAACATTACAGGCTCAACAGCGACATCAAGCATTACTGGTTACAATGCATCTGCTCCAGAAAGGGGGACTGGTTTTGTTGTTCCTAAAGCTGTCATCGCGTCTCAATTGAAATGGGGTGTTTCTGGATCTGCTGGCCCAACCGTAACATATTTTCAAGAGTTGAGTTTTGACGCTTCTCGATCGAATAAGGCTTATGGTCGCGGATCTGATGTTCGACCAAACTCGTTTGTCGGTGTGTGGATCATTCGCGCCTCTGGTGGTTTCACTGCTGCTAACACGCAATGGAATGTTATTAACGAAAGGGAAGAAGAAGCGCCGGAAGGAGTTTGGTCAATCGGTGGTAGTGTGAGAAGCGTTCACAAGGTAAAAGGTGAAGAAACAGCCGCCTGTGCGATGTACGTTAACACAATGACAGATTCGGCGGGTTACAGAAATGCAAGAATGACGTTCTCAATCAGCAATAAAAAAGGGAATGAGTATTCTCTTATGATTGCTGAAAACGGAAGAATCAGCACGTCGAGCGGAGGATTCTCGCTTAACGGATCTGTAGCCACTACTGGCGCGATAATTACAAGCAGTGTTTTTGAAACTAACTTTGTCAACCCTCAGACGCCAGCTATACGGATTGCGCCTAAAGAGGCGTCAGCCGCTTATATCCAAGCTCTTGTTGCTGGATCTGCAAAGTGGTACATCGGAAGGCCAACGGCGACGGTTGATGATCTTGTTATTTATAACTATCCGCTAAACACTCAAGTGTTGTTTCAGACGAACGGCTTTAGATGTAATAAGGCAATGCTTGCTACTGCGTTCACGCCAACGTCAGACAGAAGAACAAAAAGCCTAATTGAGATAATACCTGATCCGCTAAATGTCATGAAATCATTGCGCGGTTATTCATGGTATTACGATGCCGATGGTCGTCAGGGCTTTGGCTTTATGGCTGATGAGGCCAAACAATTCTTTAAAGGCGCTGTTACTGTAAGCGAAGGCAAAAAACTTATGGCTGATGGCACTGAAATAGAAGATGTTGAAAGCGTTGACACCTACGGGATCGCGGCTGCATTGCACCATGAGGCTATTCTTGCTCTCATGGGTGAGTTGGAGTCTCTCAAAACAGAAGTCGCAGATCTGAAATCGAGACTTAACGACAAAGAGAGTGCAAGTTCTTCTGTTTAATGTGATAGGTGTGTACTTACCTATAAAATTAAGTGATTTTGTGTTATAAATCTGCCATCCCGATTTGACTATTCATGGAGGAAATAATGTCGAACGAGATGGCAGGCGTAACGCCGGAGCAGGTTGAGCGCATTGCCGCAATCGTTGCGCGTGAAGTCGTCGGCAAGTTAGGCAAGGAACTGCGTGATGAAATCGGCCAGGAGGTCAATGACCAGCTTAAAACCTATTTTGGCGATATGACGCCGTCGCAACACAGCATACAGCACTCCAACCTGGACAAACTTCTTAACCGGCTAGATTCCATTTCCAGTGGGTTCTTTGGCGGCATCGTCTCAAAGATAACGTCGTTCCTGATTACCGCACTGCTTCTGGGTCTGGCCGCTTACGGTGTTAGAAATGGATTGCAGTAAAAAGGAGATCAAGGATGAACACTCCGCGAGGTATTCGCAACAACAACCCCGGCAACCTTGATAAAGGCTCGCCGTGGCAGGGCTTAGTGAATAACCCTGCTGAACCGCGTTTCTGTACGTTCAAAGATCCTGTTTGGGGGATTCGGGCATTAGCAGTCACGCTCATTACCTACCACGATAAGCGCCGCGCTAAGGATGGCTCCAGTATTGATACCATCCGCGAAGTCATCGAGCGCTGGGCGCCGCCACATGAAAATAATACGTCCGCTTACGTGAATCAGGTGGCCAAAGCCGTTGGTGTCACGCCAGATATGATTATCGATCTGCATGACTACAACATTCTCCGACCATTGGTGGAAGCTATCATCCGGCATGAGAACGGGCGAGGCCCACTCAAGACGCTGAATACCTGGTATGCCTCCGATGTCATTGAGGAAGGTCTGCGCCGCGCTGGTGTGGTTAAGCCGGTTAAAGCCGTTAAAGCGGTTCCTGTAACGAAAGAGACCGCTGGTGCAACGGTAACCGCGGGGATTGGTCTGGCGCAACTGGCCGACGTATTGCCGCAGGTGTCTGCTGCAATGGATAAGGCACAGGGTCATATCACCAGTGGTGATACGGTGCGTATCATATTTGGCATTGCAACTATCGTGGTGGCCGGCTTCATTGCATGGTCGCAGGTTCGCAAACACCAAAGCGGGATGGTCTGATATGGTCGGCAGCCTGTTTTCGAAGCTAAAAATCGCTCTGATGACTCTGGCTGCCGTTCTTTTCGTGCTTGTCGGTGCTTATACGATGGGAGGTCGTGCGGCCCGGCAAGCGATCGAAGAGAAGGCCAGACAGGAGGACAGGAAAAGGCTTCAAAGCACAGTGGACGTCAAAAATGAGACACTTAATGAAGTGCGGCGGAAAGATGCTTCTGCTGTTCATCGCGAGCTGCATGATAAGTGGCTGCGTGATTAAAACCCAGACACCAGGCGTGTTGTTTTGCGACGGTGCTAATCCAATTTACGTCAGTAATGATGATTTCATGACCGAAGAGACCGAACGCGAGATCCTCTTCCACAACACGATGGGAGAGCGGTTATGCAACTGGCAGCCCGGACAAGCAGCGAGTTAGAAAAAGCCCCTCAATCGAGGGGCTTCTTTATTTTCCACCAAACAACTTCTCAATGCCTTTTGTGGGATAGAACAGCGAATTGGCGTTATCACCCGTAAGAGGGGTAAAGCCTAACTGCTTATAAAACCGCATCGCATTCTCATTTTTGGCGTCAACAAATAAAGCGTAGATCCCAACGGCCAGGGAAGCCCGGTATACCACTTTCATCGCATGTGCCACCAGCGTTTCCCCATACCCTTGTCGCTGGATACTTTTGTCTATTGCCAGACGACCGAGCGTAACGCTTGGGGCGTCGGAATAGGGGACTTTACGCTGTTGAGTGTTGGAAGGAAGCGTGTTTCTTGCGAAGCAGCTCCCGGACAACGTGTAAAACCCCATCACTTTCGGTATCGGATCTCTCGTCAGAAGCAGATATCCGCGTAATATACGCCCACTGTGTTGCTGAGCGAGGCGATTGTTAAGAAAATCATTGAGAGACGTTTCTCCGCAGTCGAAGCATGAGAAATCATATACAGCCTCTTCTGAAAACATCTCAATGGTCAGGTTGGCCACGTCTTACTCCATGCTTTGTAGACGCTCGGCAGCTCGTTTCAGCCTATCATTCGGTGCAGGCGGGTTACTGATGGCATCCATCACTATATTCCATGACTCTTCGCTAAGAATCAGGCGACGATGTTGCTCTATCACTTCCGCAGCACGTTCAGAGGCACTGGCAACCATAAACTGAGTAATTGTCTGGTTGGTCATTGCCGCAGCTTCTTCGATCATGCTCTTGTCGTCGTCGGTTAATCTGAGATCGATGCGCTGTTTTTTCAGTGCTGACATGCTTGTACTCCTAGCCCCACGCCTTGACTCGCGAGGCATCTCTATAGTCGATTTTTCAGTTTTCAGTTTTCAGTTTTCAGTTTTCAGTTTTCAGTTTTCAGTTTTCAGTTTTTCGATTTTCAGTTTTTCGATTTTCAGTTTTTCGATTTTCAGTTTTGTAGACGGATTACGCCACATCTTGTACGGCATCTTTCCGTACAAGAACTATAAAGCCAATCGAACAAACTTTCAACTGATTGTTTGTCCTGTGAGCCAACACCCGTACTGCCTATCATTTCACCTTTACACCGCAGCCGTAGGCATTTAGGCTATATCGCATATAAGAAAACAAGTTGTTTCATACGACAATAATTCACGCAAAGGGAACTCACCAATGACTCAGATCATTGTGGTTGGCGGCACGAAGGGCGGCCCAGGCAAATCTACGGTTGCCCAGCAAATTGCAGTCTGCCTTAAAGTTAAAAAGAAAAAGAAAACCCAAGTAACCGACATCGACATCCAGCGCACCACAACGAGCTGGTGTGAAGACCGTCGTCAGAATGAAGAACTTGAGTTGATCCCGTTTGCTTATGTCCAGGATGACATCATTAAGCACATCAGATCGCTGGAGGGGCGCTACGACTACGTGGTCATTGATGCGGGTGGCTTCGACTCCGAAATCCAGCGACAAGCTATGCTGTTAGCTGACGTCATCATTATCCCGCTACGTCCTAAGCGTCGTGATTTGAAATCTCTGCGAGATATCGACCCGATTATCGACAACGTTCGCAACGTGAACGAGAAAGTGAAGATTCGCGCGGTTATCAACCAGTGTCCTTCGCTGCCTTCACAGGTGTCGCGTATTCTGGCCGCTAAAGAGATTGTTGAAACATTCGGCATCGAGGCCGCACCGGTTAACCTGTATAACCGCAACGTGTATGACGACGCAGAAGAGGCAGGGCGTTCTATCTTTGAAATGACCGGCGCAGAACGCGACAAGAAAGCGGAAGCCGAGTTTGAAGAGTTAGTAGATTACATCTTGAGTCTGGAGGAAAACTAATGTCCATGAAAATGGGAGACCTTGCCAAGCGCAAAGAGCCAGATGCACCGGCTAAAAGCAGTACACCAATGCGCCAGCCAGTCAGACCACAGGGCCGCCCGACTCGTGGTAAAGAAAAGATTAAGAGCCGAACGATGTCTCTTGAAGACGAGTACTTCGATCTGCTGGAGATGATGAAGTTCATCCCTCGCTTCGAGAAGTTCACCCGTTCTGACGTGATTCGTGCTGCGATTTTCCATCTGGCTCAGAAATCCCCGTCAGAGATCGAGGACATCGTGAAGCTGAACGAGGCGATTACCGCTGCCGACGTCACGATGCGCACAGACGAAATCAAGCGCGAGCTGATGAAGAAAGGCTGACATGAAAAAACTCCTGAAGAAGTTCTTAATCTGGTTCCTTGGCCTGTCTCTGGCAGTGATTGCTGCCGTACTATTTGGCAAGGTTATTGGATTTCTGGGGATTTCCAATAGCCTAATTGTATCGAGTCTCGGCGCAATTGCGGGGATGATCTGTAGTACCTTCTACCGTGGAACGGTCAAATATATACAATCCGAAGAGTACAGATTAAAAATTCAGGAGTACAAAGAGAAGTTAAATGAAAATGCCAAGAAAGAAAGGGAGCTTTTAAAGAGAAAAACAATCGTCGAACTATATCTGTTGAATGAAAAAAAAACCTTTATTAAGGTCAAGTTTCTGTCATTAGCTATTATTTTCGGTGGTGTCATTTTAAGTTTCTTCCTCGACTATAGTCCGATCGTCACTGTCATTGGTATTGGCCTCTTTGCTGCAATGGGAATTAAAGAACACATTGTGGCATTTAGAATAGACAAAGGTTTTTTTGGGAACAATAGTACCGAGGCCATTCAGTTACTTAAGTTTATCGAAGCTAATATCGATATGATCGATGATGGGGGAAGCGGTCGAGGTCGTAAGATCCTGAATGATCCTGTGTTAGAAGATAACTTAGAGGTGGATTATGGTAAGGGGGCTGTAGATGTTAGATAAGGACCTTACCAGTAAAATACTTAGCCAGATTATGAATATTCTTTTTCTGGGCTATCCGCTAAGAACTGCACTTGGATTTCTTATAGGGGCATTGTTTTGGTGTATTCTTCATATTTTTACTCCGTTAATGCAAATAAAAGGTTTTGTTGTTGATTGGGTGTATGAAGTCGGTTGTTTTGTATTGGGTGTTCTGGGTATGAATGTAAAAACTGTTGCCGAGGCTTACAAAGGTGATGCAATAAGTGAAAAGTTTGGCAATACACTAAGGCTCATAGATAAAAGGCAAGATTTGTCACCAGAACAAAAGAGATTACTGATTATCCAACTTCTTAATGATCATATCTCTAAGCTTTCTGAAAAACAGGTACAAGAAGTAGAAAAGAGAGTCATTGAGAAGTGACTTATTATAAGTTTATGTCCTTTTCTAATGCAGTTTTCGGGTAGCCACTTAGATTAGATGCCTCCTTTCAGAACCTGCTTCTGTATATACTTATTAAGTAACTTAGTATTTATATATATACAGAAGTAGGTCTTGTCATAGCCAACATCCCAGACCAAATCCCTTCTGTTTCCACTTCCAAAAGCTGTCTCCAGTCGCTATGATTTGCTCACTTTGATAAGTAAGTAACTACCTACCAATGCGAAGCACATGAGCCAGATCTTCTTTAACACCATCAACAACGACCAGTACGACTTCATGACCGAGTGGGACACCACCGTTATGGATAAGTGGGTTGCCGAGAACATCGGTCTTTCTCGCTGCAAGGATGAGGCAGAACTGTTCGAGACCAAGTGGTTTGATTATCGCGATATGCATCCGCTGATGGCCACCTGTCTCTTCACCGAAGCGTACAAACGCCAGTACTCCTACATCATGCTGTCGCACGGCCGCGAACACTTCGAAACAGCGCCATTCACCACCGGTCTTAAACGTCTGCCATATCAGGAACTGTCGACGGCCAATAAGACGTCTCTCTGGAAAGCTCGCCAGTTTGCCGATCACTACTGCTGCTCATATGACTACTTCATTTCAACCGTTCTCTCCGCAGCTGCACGGCGCTTGTGGGACAAATTGCCACGTCCGCAACACCTGTGGCAGCCAGAACTGATAGAGATATTTGAAGAGAAGTTATCTAAGCGTGCGACAACCCGTCTGGATGACTCTCTGGTGAGTTTTAAGCATATGGGAGACATGCAACACGACCCGATACAGGAACGCTATTTTGAGTGGATTCTGGAGCGTCTGCGTGGCATCACCCGAGAAAAGCGCATCCGTATCATTTTCTCAGCTATCTGGTTGATGGAAATCGTGCCTGAGCGTGTCATCTATGCCCACTTCCCGGAAGAACTGGAAGAAGCACGGCGATTCTGTTGATCCCCTGGTTGGATTTTTTAGCATTAGAAAACAAATTGTTTAAGCACCAAAGGAAAGCACATGACCGAACTTTGCCACACAGGACGAGGGTTGTCTGAAGAGTTCGACGACGACTTTCAGAACCGACTCGCCGCCTATTTCTGTCGCGATCACGAGTTTCTGACCCGCGCCGGTGATCTGGTTGCACCGAATCAGTTCTCCAATGCCGCCAACGCCATTCTGGTGAACATGGTGTCAGGCTACTACCGAATGTATAAGAGCGCACCGTCTTCATCGGCCATTCTGGATATGCTCAAGCGAGCGAAGCGCGATAAGACGGTACGCGAAGAGCTGTTCCCGGATGTCGTAGAGGCATTCAAGCGTATTCTCGCGGAGAAGCTGTCTGACACGGCATACATGGTTGACCAGGTCGCCACATTCGCGAAGAGCGTCGCGTTCGATGATGCGCTGATCAAAGCGGCTGAGATGAAAGAGAAGGGCGATTTTCAGGGCGCAATGGCGATTATGGCCAAAGTCCAGCAAATCGGCTCGAACGAAGCCACCGGCATCTATGACTACTTCAGCGAGTCCGGAGAACGCTACAGGGCGCGTGAATATGAGGCGTCGGATGACTATGTGCCAAACAGCATCACAACGGGTCTGCCGCTGCTCGATAAGCTGCTTTACCAGAAAGGTTGGGCGAAGCGCGAAATGGTTCTGTTCATGGGCTTTGCTAAGTCTGGTAAATCAACGGCGATGGGTGAGTTCTCAATTAACGCCACGCTTGCCGGCTACAACGTGCTGTATCTGTCTCTGGAAGTGCATACCTCCATCCTGTCAGATCGCTTCGATGCCCGACTGTCAGAAACAGAGATGTCCAGGCTGGTGGAACGCCGGGATGACGTCCAGCGAAAACTGGCAGAGTTGGGGGCGACCAAAGGCATTGGCAGTCTGTGGATTGTCGAACGACCATCCGGAAGTATGTCACCTGCAGATCTGGATCGTATGCTCGGCAGCATGAAAGCCAACGGCATGATCCCCGATATGGTCGTGGTCGACTATGCCGACCTGATGCGTGCCAGCTACGATCTGCGTGACGACCGCGCCAACATTCGCAGTATCTATACCGATCTGCGTGCGCTTTACGACAAACACAACGTTGCCGGTATCACCGCATCCCAGACTAACAGGGAAGGTGGGGCATCCGAAGTTGCGACCATGATGCACGCCGCGGACAACATTGAGAAAGTCCGTATCGCTGACCTTGTCATCACGATCAACAAAACAGAAGAGGAAGAGGCCAAAGGGGAAGCGCGTCTCTATTTCGCTGGGTCACGTAACCAGAAGGGTGGCGTAAGCATCCGCGTGAAACAGAATCTGGAACAAATGCGGTTTATCGAACGTATCCTCGACGTTCTCTAAAAAAGGGGCGTGGAAATATCCCCCACGCCCGTCAAGAAACAAGAACCTTTTGCCGAACCACAAAAGGAAAAACACATGAGCCTCTATGATATTCATAAGATGAGGCTTATCAAGATATTACCTGCAAAATGTAGGGTGAATAACGTGAGCGACCTGAAAGAAATACTGTCCGAACTGGATTTCGAGCAATGGCTCGATATGGAAGGGGTCATCTATCGTCGTGGTGGTGTGAGCACACGCGGCCGGGAGGTGAATATCAAGGAATGTCCGGTATGCGGTAGCTCGAACTGGAAGGTCTATTTCAACCTGACCAGTGGCGTCGGTAAATGCTTTGCTGGTGATCACCCCGAAGAAATTCAGTTCAATAAACTGGTCTTCCTCAAGCACTACAGCGGCAAATCACGTCGCGACTTCGAAGAGTATGTTCAGAACGCGCTTCTCTCACAGGGATGGGAGCCGAAGAAGGAAGAGATCGTACTCGCAAGCGCTGTAGAACTGGAAGGGCCGGTGGCGCTGCCGCGTCATTATGAACTGCCAATTGACGGTCGGCTGCCGGACTATCTTGTCGAGCGACACATCTCACCTGAGATGGCCAGATACTTCGATCTCCGCTACTGCGTGGAGGGAAAGCACGCCTACGTTGACCCGTACACCGATCAAGTCAAGGGGCAGGTGTTCGACATGCGCATTCTGATACCGGTCTACGATCTGGATGGCGTCATGAAGACCTTTCAGGGGCGCGATGTTACCGGTACAGCAGAGCGTCGCTATCTCTTTCCCATGCAGTTGCCAGCTTCCGGGAAATTTCTCTACAACGGCCACAATGCAGTCGGAAAGCAGACGGTCGTTGTGTGTGAAGGGGCGTTTGATGTGATGGGTGTGAAGCGTGCCATCTTCGATGAAGAAACGCTGCGTGACTACGTAGAGCCAATCGGCACGTTCGGGATGCACTTATCCGGAAACACCACTGAGAACGCAGAAGACCAGTTGGGGGCGTTTCTGACGCTCAAGGGAAATGGTCTGCGTAACGTTATTATGATGTGGGATAGTGAGAAGCAAGCGATACGCAACACCATGTCAGCGGCCAGACGACTCACCAGTCTTGGGCTTAATGTCAAAGTGGCTTGTCTTGGGGAGGAAGGACTTGACCCTGGCGACGCGACACCCGAGCAGATTATCAAAGCCTACTATCGCGCAAAACCGTATTCAAAACAGCTTGAACTAATGAGCAAGGTCAAAGGGATTACCGCGCTTATATGAGCGATGTAGACGGCCCATAGCCAGCCACTTAGGGCTGGCTCTGAATTATACGGCCGGAGTGTCGTTTTTTTTTGGAGTTTTGGGCGTTTTAGGCTTCTTAGGGATTGCTTCACCTATTTTTTCTATCTCGCGATCACGAAGCACTACATTCTGAACAAATTTTTCAACCACATGCAGCAACGATTCAAACTGCGTTTTGGTTGGTCTCCACCCTCGATGTGCTGCAGCGTTCCCTGCTTCAGTAACAACGGCAAGATGTCCACGCTCAGTTTCACTTACGTAACCCTTGTCAAAAACAGCCTTTACTTTTTGTTCAAATTTATCGTTAGGTGGGATATCAATTAAACTGGTTGTATGATCGAAGGCCGTTCGCAGACCAGTGGCCGCCAGAATGAATGCATGATGCGCATAGGCGGTATATACCTCGGTCAGAATATGGAATAAGACTACGTCTTTAGCGTAAATATCTGATACCCAATCCGGCTGTAACGATGGATTTTCGATCGCAGGTACAGTTACGACAGAAAGTTCAGCCTCTTCATTCCCATTTGCATCAATATACGTGTGTTCACTGTTCCATGACTTCTTGTAGTAAAAAATGGTTCCGCAACCGCAGCATTCCAGTAGTTTATGATCATCCTTGCCATAAACATAATTATCGTGACCTGACTCTTCGTTCCATTCCTTACTCTTCTCGCCAAGAACTATTGTATTGCATTTTCTTTTACAACTTGGACAAGGGGCTTTAAAAATTTTGTCAGACATACACTTGATCCGTTGTGAGATGTTGCCTCCATCATATGATGAAAAGAGGATGGTGCAACAACATTTCTCTTGCCTGCAGAAGCAGTGGAGACAGATTGCTTTACATGGACGTTCGTCTAAATCTTTTGCCTATATTGATAAGTAGATACATACTTATTTTTTTGTAAGAATATGGCGGAAGCAGGAATTGAGGAACCTCTATGAAAGAAGACATTCAAAAATCCGTCATTGAGATCATTGAAAAGTCAGGCGTAGAACTCGAACCGGACGAACAACAAAAGATCGTCGACGACGCGATCGGCATGGCTATGAACCATATCGGTAAAACGGTAGGCAGCGTTAATCTCGCCGATGGTACTCCCTATATGCGCGTCTGGGCACGCTTTGGAAACGCTCCGGAACTACCTGGCATCAAGCCCAAAAGAGCGGCTCTGGTGGCCTTCATCATGCATTCCAATGAGGGACTGGAAGTACGCACTGGCGCATGGTACGACGGCCGCGTTGTGGCATCCCATTACACGGGATGCTCGACCGATGAGCCTTTTGGTGATGTCATTGGGAAAGTGATGTTTGCCATCCGTAAGCGGGCGGATGGGGAAGAGGATACCGGCTGTGATGCTTTCCTGAGCATTATTGAACAGCCCGATTTGACTGAGCGTTCCATTGAGTTGCTGCCGCCGCCAGGTTTACTGGATTTGGTTGTTGGTGGCGATATTCGGAAGGCCGTAGAACGTATCCGTGAAGTTGAGTACGGCACTATCTGCGATATGTGCCGAAGCGATTTAGACCTGGTGCGTATTGTGGTCGACGCAGGTCAGGCTTGCGATGGTGTACTTGCCAGTTTTGCAGGGAAAGTGACTCGTCTCGCCAACGAACTACCGATGGTTAAGCAGGAGGCGAAGTCGTATGCCATCCACCACGCCAACGAATTGCTGGAGTCTTACCGGTTTAAAGCCGCACAGGACAAGATGACTGGCTGGGCGACCTGGTAAGCCTGAACAAATCTCTTAGTCCCCTGGTGGGGCTTTTTTAAACTGCGCAAGTTAAGTAAGTACACGACTACGGTTAGTAACATGGCTACAAGAACAGATTTGTCGAAAATCCCCTCTATCTCAGGAAACAACGGCTTCTCGCTGCGATGCCCGGAAGTGAAGATCAACGGTCATGAAGCACATTGCAGCTACGCAGTCTGCCAGCACACCATTCTGGCCTACAAAGAGAAACGTCTCCCGGTCTCGTCATTCACCTCATGCCCGACCGCTATCGCTGCCGGCAAATGCCAGGCATTGAAGATGATGGTGGAAGAGATCCGCAAAGGGGAGAGTCTCTACTTCATCGATACACAAGCGCTTATCAAAGAGCTGGAAGAGACAAACAAGAGCGTCAGAACGCTCACCCGGAAGCGTAACGCCACAACGATTAGCAGTCTGGTTAAGCGCACGAAGAAAGCTGACGCGAAAGAACCTGACAGCAAACCCACCGATTCACTGACGCCCATCACCGACGTGTACGCGGCACTCATTGAAGAAACAACCAAAGAAAACGCATGAAAACTCCCGATCGACCGAAGGAGGTTAAACATTAATGGAAAAGTTGATCGCCCTTAAGCACAAGCTGGATGCCATCAAAACGATGGGAACTAATGCCAAGAAGGAGGCGCTGGCCAGCATGGATGAATTCGAGCAAAGCATGGTTTCTCTGATGCTCAATCCGTACATTCGATTCGGCGTGAAGAAGTATAAAGTGGCCGAGCCGCTTAGCGCTTCTGTACCCAGCGACCAGAAGGCGGTAGAACTGCTGGAGAAACTGGCCGCCAGAGAGCTGACGGGTAATGCGGCCATTACTGCTGTCGAATCCATTGTCGCCTCGATGTGCGCTGACGGACAGGACGTATTTCGTCGCTTCCTGCTGAAAGATCCAAAAGCCGGTGTCGGCATAAGCCTCTGCAATAAAGTCTTTAAGAATCCAATCCCCAAATTCGAGGTGCAGCTGGCGACCGCGTACAAGGAGAAAGGCGACAAATATCCATTCAAGCCAAACCCCAAGGCCAGATGGCCAATAATCGGCAGTCTCAAACTGGATGGGCTGCGCGTTATCTGCGAGGTCATCGTTGATGAGGAAGAGGTCAACTTCCTGACGCGTACCGGCAACCCCATTACGTCACTCGATCATCTCAAACCGGCCATGCTGGAGTTGGGCAAACTTACCGGCCACAAGCATATCTTCTTCGATGGTGAAGGTACTGCAGGTTCATTCAATCAGTCAGTGTCTGCGCTGCGGAAGAAGAACGTGAAGGCGATTGGCGCGGTTTATCACATCTTCGACTTCTTCTTACCGGAATGGCGTGCAATGGCGAAATCCAAAGAGTACGCGAAGAACGGTATGAAGCTGAAAGAGCGTCTGTCCATGCTGGTGGCCTGGTTCAGAAACACTCGCGGTCAGGATTACGCACCAGATATCCATCTGCACCCGTTCTACATCATCCATAGCCACGAAGACTTCATTGAACGATTCATGAAGCGCCTGGATGCGAACGAGGAAGGGGAGATGGGTAAAGATCCTGATTCCGTTTATGAGTTCAAGCGTACCCGCAGCTGGTGGAAGCTGAAAGATGAGGACTCAGAAGACGGCGAAATCATCGACTTTGAACCGGGTGACCCGGATTCAGGTTTCGCGCATACGCTGGGCAAAATCGTTATCCGTCTGGAGAACGGCGTTATCGTTCGCGCCAGCGGCATCAAGCATCGTTATCTGGACGAGATCTGGAACAATCAGGAGATGTATCGCGGTCGTATTGTAGAGGTCCACTGCCACGAGAAGACGCCGGACGGTAGCTTACGTCACCCGCGTCTTAAATGGCCGCGATGCCTGCGCGATACGGAAGATCGCATAGGAGATAAAGAATGATGCTCGGGTGGATGATTGTCTTTCTGGTTATGGGCATCGTCATCGGAAGTCTGGTTATGAGTAGTTGTATCAACGATTACGTTAAAGCCGGTGTCATGCAGAGAAGAGGGCGCATTTATCGCATTGTCGATATTACTGACACGTTAAAGGAGGAACGCGATGATCGTACTGAGTAAACGGGAGAAAGCGACTCTGCGCGAAATCAGTCAGTGGTCGTGCTTTTATGCTCACTGGCAGCCAAAAACCCGCGCAAAGCTGGAACGAATGAATCTGGTAGCGAATGTAGCGCCAGAAGGGGATACAGAGAACTACCAACTGACAAACAAAGGGCGGGAACTGCTTGGTAAACTCATTGAGGCAGGAGTGTACGCATGATTCCATACATCTCATTATTACTGACAATAGCGGTGCTGTCCTTAGTCATTGGCGCCGGACTCGGTTACATGCTCTGCATTCATCAGCTTAAGCAGCAATTGAAAACGAAAACCCTGCGCGTTGGTAAACGCGTCTACCGTGTTGTTCATGAAACAGGAGTGGTGAAATGAGCGAGCTGACCTCTCTGAACTGGTGGCTTGCCACTTACTTAGTGGCGTGTGGTTTCGGCTGCGTCTTCGGACTCGGCCAGTTTCTCGTAAAGATGCTTTTGCTATGGATAGCCGGTCGTAAGCGTATCGATGACGCGCTCTGGAGGCTGGGAACGCTTATGGAAGTGCGCTACGGGGAATTGAAAGAGAACGAGACAATTACCATCCAGGCGAAACGCTTTACCGCTGTCATCAGCCGCACCCCGGCCAGCAAGGTGAGTTTGATCAAAAAGGTAGCAACTGAACGCTTATTGAGTAAATAGGTATTTACTTACTTATCTAATATATATAAGATGACTTTGTTTTCGTTGAGACGCGGCTGTTTGACTTTAAATACAAGTGCAAACGAAGAAGTCTATCTGGCAGTAGCCTAATAAGCCGAATACCAGCGAGGTCAGTTTCCAGCCTCGTCGCCAAAATGGGACACACTGAGCGAGTGTGATTGCAGAACGCAGGAGAGAGCATGATACGGCACCACCCATGCTCTTTCCGATGAAGTAACAGGATGGGCGGTGGTTTTCCTCATTCCATTCACTATCCCGGTTCAAACGACGACCGTCCATCCTGTTACGTCATTTCCATTACTAATGTCGTTTAAGCTTGGGTTAAAGCGGCGACGTAACCCGGCTGGCCGGGTTAGCCAGCTCACAACGTTGAAGCCACTGGTATTTTTCAATTTAACAGTGAAATCCACAGAGGCTGTCCAGTTGATACGTTTGGGGTGCAACATTAACCGGCTCAGTGGCTTCAACGTTGTGGAAACAGGGATCTACCCTCTGGATAGTCCCTTACTGTTGCCAACATAGCCCTGTTTTCGCAACACGAGATGATTCCATACATCTCATTAGATCGAAGAAACACGCTGCCCTCGACAACGGTGTTGTTTTCCAGATCTTTGCTCTTTGTGACTGAAAAGCAAGCTTCGTCTGGCACTAACGTAAAGTGCAAGTAGCGGGAAAGTTTCTTACTCCTGAACGATTACCGCTGCGAAACTGATGGTGTAGCTCAGTGGTTAGAGCGGTTGACTGTTAATCAACGGGTCGGTGGTTCGAATCCACCCACCATCGCCACAACGGTAAGAGCATTTGGACGACAGCGAGGAAGGCGCGCTCTTTGGCTGTTCGCGACGGATCTGATTCCCTGAATGCTCTTACCGTTGTGATGAATTGCAGCTCTTTGAAGCAACCAGAAGATAAGCACCTGGCGTCACAACAAGCTAAATTTTGAGGCACATCGCTGAACGGTTTGGTTTTCCATTCAACTGAAAGACTCCGCTAACGTCTCCAGACCGTTCAACGCTGTGATAGACATTACGGCAGACGTTCTTAACCATAGTGCTTCTTAGCATCGTAGTAACACTTTTTTTTCAGCGCAAAATCCAAAGGGGCTTCGGCCCCTTTTTGCATATGCAAACAGAGGAACCCATGCAGTTTGGGAAGAAAAGCAAAAACGGCGATCGCGTATTCATCCGAAGCCACGCTGTGATTCTGGCCGACAGACGCGGCAAGTTGAAATTCATCATCGGGGCAACCGATCAGGCCCAAACGCTGACGCACGGCAAGCCGTCCAGCTTTAAAGAAACGTTCAAAAATCGACAGGTAATGGAATAAGCCATAACGGAGGGAACCGTGGCATACGGAGCAAGAGTTTACGACGAAAGAGGGCGAGGCTGGATTGATGTCGTGCAACCCACCTGGGTTATGGACGTCAGATCGAACATTTCCGGCTCTGGGACGCTCACCTACGACTTCAACACCTCACTCTTTAAATTACGCGTAGTCGTTGTTGCTGATGTCAGCGGCGATTATGTCGTTGAAGCGTCCTTTGTCGTGTCGGGGAATACCGTCAGATACAACTCACCAAAACCAACCACCTTTATTGTTTTTCTGGAGACTGTGTAATGGCCTACGGAATGATGCTAAGGGATAGCAGCGGAAGAATATTCGCGACACCAGATACCCCCTGTATGCATTTCGCGAAAAAGATGAGCTTTTCCCATACGGGGGTTGCGAAAATTCATGACACCGGAATATCTGCATCGCTGAGAGTGGTTTGCTATACGCGTTTAAACAGCATGGTTCCCTTGCATACCACGCAGTATGTCTCAGGGAGTACCTGGGTTATCAGAACCAGGGCGTCAGGCAACGTTGCCGGCACGTTCTATATCTTCACGAACGATATTCCAAAATCTGCAGGCGGGTGGGGAATGGAGATGTACGACAAAACAGGACGACGAGTCTATTCCACATCAGCAAGACCATTGCAGAACAAGTTCGTCGCACTCAACAAAGACTCTAAACGAAAGGTCGATGTTAGCCACGCCACCGCCACCATTGCCGTACCGCAGCAATATTGGTGGAGAAGTTTCAGCCCGGCTTACATCCTGAACCTTGAGGCGCCATGTGCTTACGGAAACGTAATTGAACTTGGAAATATGGGGGCCGGATTGACGGCGACATTCCCGCACAATACTCCGTATTTGCCAAACGGTAATACGGTCAATTACATCAATGCGTCGCTGTACGATTAAAATTAAGACCAGTTTAAATAGTCACTAAATAACAAAGCGGAGGTGTTATGAAGTTTAAGTTATGCGCTTTACTAGCGCTTTCAGGGGCGTTGTTTGTCAACCAGGCTTACGCAGATTCGTCCAGAAATACGTTTTCTGTCGGTTACGCGAATACAAAAATAACACTGACAGATGGCGAGAAGCATGATCTCCACGGTACTAATTTTAAATATCGCCACGAGTTCAATTCCAATTTTAGCCTGGTTGGGACGTTTACTATTGCGAGAAATGAAGACAACCAGAAGGGGTATTATCGTGGCTATGGTTACGACCAGACTACCGGGAAATGGACGTTCGACAAGCTGATGTACGGTAAGGTTAGAACCGACAAGCAAAAGTATTACAGCTTAACTGTCGGCCCATCTTATCGTTTCAATGACTACATCAGCGCTTATGCAGTAGCCGGTATCGCTCGCACTGAGTCGTCGATTTCCACACGGGAATACAAAACCAGCGATAAACACACCGCTGCCGCTTATGGGGCCGGTGTGCAGATTGATCTCATCAACAATTGGGTCGTTGACGTTGCCTACGACTATATGAAGAAAGGCGATGTGAAGACCAAAACGTGGATAGTTGGCGTTGGTTATCGTTTCTGATTGCGATCTAGTCCATCGTTTAATACAAAAGGGGCTAAGCCCCTTTGAGTATCAACTCATATCATTATTCTCTTTCTTACGAAAACTGTAATCATCAAGCCTGGATACGTAATAATCACGCATTTGAATAGCAACATCTATAATTTCATCAATTACTTTTTCTTTCTCATCATCACGCGCTAGTCGTAATAGAGCCACGAAAAACTCATAATCATGCACTGTTTTAGTTAGTTCATTGCCATACACTTTGGAGATACGCCCCGAAAATATAATATTGTTTAACTTAATTTCATCCTTAAATCTCAAATAAAATCGAAGGAGTAAAAGTATATCTCTTTGGTTTTTAATTGTTTTAATCTTGTCATTTGCACGAGGAACAGTAAACCCAATGAGTTGAGACAATCTTTGCTCAATATCTTCTTTTTTCTGAACCGCCTCACTGATACTTATATAAATCCCATTTCTGACATTTGTCGGTAATTTTGAAAACATTTCTTCAAGATAACCTCTACAAAGGTTATCATATGACCAGAATAAGACAAATTTTATTTTTTGGTGTTTATCAAAGTACTGGTCATTGATGGGATTCCTTATCCCTTTTTTGTACTTTTTAATATTTTCATTTACATAGTATTCAACCGATTTTCTATATTCGTTTGTAAATAGCTCTAATATATAGGAATGCAGCCATTGCAATCGAGCATGTGCATCAGTAAAAAAACAATCATTCTTAAAGAAGTGATACTTGTTTAGCAACATATTCAGCTTACTAGCATTGTAAGTTCTTGTAGATCTAATATTTAACCCAAGAATCGCAATAACCATTTTTACTTCCGGGTTAACTCTGTTTTGCAGTTGCTCAATATATTGTTCTCTTTCACCGTCAGCATTAGATGATAGATAAAACTCCTTGTCTATGTACTCTAGAATTGAAATAAAATGACTAACGTATCTGGTAAATAACTGTTTTTTAGCTAATGAATAATATATAGCATCAGCGAAATTCAACTCTAGTTTAACGTTAAAATCTGAGTCTTTTTTTAATAATTCTAATACTACCTCCTGATGGATTTTTTCATGTTGAGAAAGTAGCATTTCAAGCCAATCTTTAAAGGAAGATTTCTTCATTTCAAGCAAGGACTCCGATGTCAACTGTGTCGCCTTCATAGCAGCTCTTGCACTGGCTTTAGCTTCGAATGCCGTCCATGCCGTGGCTAGAAAAGCGAAGGCAGTTGCAAGGCCACCTACAACAGCAATGTTATCTTGAAGCCAATCCCAAAAAATAAATGTTAACATCAGCAGAGCAATGAATATTACAATAGGTTTGTGAATTGTGATTCTCATAATAATTATACTTTTGTAGTAATTTGAAGTGTGCTCATGATTATACTCTGGCTGTAGCTACGGCATACAAAACATCCACCAACTTCACCGCATCTACATTATCCCAACGCCAATAGGAAGATAACTGATGGTGTTCATGGCTGTCAGGTTCTCCAAGAACGCCGCGAACAATAGCCTGATGATCTAATGATGCGGTGACCCGTACACTATGAGCCATTTGCATAAAACAGGTGAGTCCGTTCAGGTCTTCTCGTCTTATGTTTTTCTTATGCGTGTGTACCTGCTGTGTGGTAACTGTAATATGCATGGGAACTGTTCCTTGTCACGAAAAAGACCGGTAGTGAGCTATTTAACACTCTTCATATCCTATCATAATATCTTCTTTAGGTTATTTAACCACCAATAAGTGGTTCTTTTTCTTTTATTTATCAACTTTCGAGTACCATACGGCTGTTTTTCATAATGTGAATACGACCACACCGATAGGTAATGACTTACCTATCGTTATAGGCTATAGTCACTCACAGTGACTCACTTGAAAGGACTCAATATGGGAAACAAACGTAAACAGGCGCGTCGCGCAGCTCGTCAGGCTCTTAAGTCTAAATCCCGCATTCACGGCTATGAAATTGACACTATCATTGTCGACGAACTGCAAACCGCCCCTGCTCTGCCCCCAAAACCCAAGCGTGACAACTCCCCCATCGAAGCGCGTAACGAAGCCCAGGCCCACTACCTCATCTCCCTCGACAGTAAATCTCTTACGTTCGCCACGGGTGAAGCCGGCTGCGGGAAGACATACCTGGCAGCAGCCACCGCCGCGCAGCGTCTGCTGGATAAGGAAGTCGACAAGATCATCGTGACGCGTCCGGTATTGCAAGCAGAAGAAGATCTGGGCTTTCTCCCTGGTGATATGGCTGAGAAGTTCGCTCCGTTCTTCCGGCCAGTATATGACGTGCTACAGAAGCGTCTGGGTGGCTCATTCCTCGAATACTGCTTAAAGCCAGAGGTGGGCAAAGTGGAAATCGCCCCCTTTGCATACATGCGCGGACGTACATTCGAGAACGCTTTCGTTATTCTCGATGAGGCGCAAAACGTGACGGCGTCACAAATGAAAATGTTCCTGACTCGCATGGGTGAGAACGTGACGGTCATTGTGAACGGCGATATCACGCAATGCGACCTGCCTGGCAATGTGAAGTCAGGTCTGGAGGATGCACTGGAGCGCTTTAAGCCTTCGTCTCATGTTGGCCTTATTGAGTTCACAACCGAAGACTGTGTGCGCTCAGATCTGTGCAAGGTAGCGCTGGAAGCCTACCAGTAAGGGAAAACCTGTGTTCTATGGACGAAAGCTGTCAGAGAAGGTTGCCCATACAGTGCGAAATCTTCCGCAGATCTTCTCTTCATTAATGGCCACCGTATTGGCGGTCACACTGAGTTTGAAACTGCCCAGTTTTGACCCAGCAAAAAGCCCCGTACGGGGCTTATTTATTTCTAGCTACTGCTAGATTGTGCCGTCTTGGTCTACCACGACCTCTAGTAACGACTCTGACTCTCTGAGCGACATCACGTTCATTTACAGGAACCATCCGACCCGTACGTGCGTCATAAGCAAAAAGTTGCCCATCACGCGGTTCATCTTGTGACGTGCTTGAGATCAATGCCGCAGCTCTTACATCTATACGTGGTCGGATTGCGACCTCTACACCGGCAGCGGTAGGACTTTTGCGCCCCCGGGTGGGTATCAAACCAGCTCGTCTATAACCTTCGATGAAGGGTTTTACGGTAGTGAGTACTGTCCTTGAAAAATCAGAATTCCCTGGTTTGAAATCAATATTGATAGGCGTGCGAACAGGCTCCGCATTTTCAGAAGAGGATGCGACTACAGTAGTTTGGCCCGCTTCGATAGCCCGATTCATAGCATCGATGCGTTCAGCCTGGCGAGCACGATACTGCTCAAGCCGTGTAGAATTTTGGCGTTCGTAAGACATTCGCCCTCCCCCCTGGTTCCAAGCCTACTTCAATAGTAGACCCTCTGTGTTTCTTCATGGCCACAAATCGACAGTAAACACCTGAAAGTTTTAGGTCTTCTGGTGCAAACGTGTAAAGTGCCACATTAAAAGTATTATAGTGGTCAATAATTATTCTTTCAACGCGTTTGAGGACTCGAGTACCGGCACCATCAGGCAGGTTTTCCATTCTTTTAAAATATGTCTTATCCTTGCTGTTCTGAAGAGAGTCAAACACTACATCGTAATGTTTTCCGTATTCAGGAAACGTAAAACCCTGTGGAAACTCAACCGCGCAATCAAACAGGTTATCCTTGGTGATTTCTGTAAAATACACACCGTAATCAACTCCGGCCACGTTAAAAATTGCTGCCTGCATACGCGGTCCACCGAATTCAGCAAGCTCATCAAAATTAGTCATGATTAATGGGTTAATTGTCCTTTTTCAATATGATACCAGATTCAATTAGACCGCGTTAAAACGCCATATATTTATTTTCCCACAATCAGTGGGGAATCTTGCCTAACATACAACAGATTTCAAAAAATCAGGCTACAATGATTCCATACCTATAAAGTATGGAATCATTGGTCAAAACACTGTATTTTGAGACTTGATCCTATAAGAAATCATGCCTAATATACTGGTTATTCATCCAGTATCACGGCGCAACTAAGTGATTGGACAATGAAAAACTCATTTGATCGAGCACGCGCAGCCGAAAACACATCGCGGGACGCGATTGAATTTCTGGAAAAGGCATCGCAGATGAACGCGTTGACAGCCTCTCTGGTAAGTGGCGATATGAAGTTTTCCGATGCCTTCATGTTATTCACTCGCTTATCTTTGCTGATTACCCGGCGTCGACCAGAGATCGCAGTTCACTGTGTTTTGATACATGTTCTTCCGCATATTGCTGATGTGAAAGTAAGGGAAATTAACCGCGTTCTGGTTAACCAACTGGTAAACCCGTTGATACTGGAAGGCAAGATCGTCATGGGTAGACGCGTGTTCTCCCTGATGAAGCAGTTTCTGGGTTGGTGCGCTTTTCAGGGCGTGATTGATACATCTCCGCTGAATGATATGTCGCTCAACAAGGTTGCCGGAGGTGCAAAACCGGTGCCACGAGAACGGAAACTGACCGACGCAGAGGTTTGGGTTTTCTGGAACGTCTGGGACTATTTCAGCGTTTGTGAAGGCACGAAATGGGCGGCCAGGCTCTGTCTTGTCGCTGCCAGACGACCTGATGAAGTACTCAGGGCGCGGGTGCAAGAGTTTGATCTTAAGAGAGATGTATGGAATCAAGGAACTCGAAACAAGTCGGCCCGACAGCACTCACTACCACTCAGTCCGCTAATGCGGCAATGCGTAGAAGCACTGATCGAGTATGGCAAAGGTAGCCAGTGGCTCGTTCCGTCGAACAAGAAGCGCGGCGAAGACTCTCCGATGTCTAAGGTGGCCATCGCCCAGGCACTGAGAAGGATACTTGAGCGACCTGAATTGACTGAGGTTGAACCCTTTACGCCGCGAGATCTGAGAAGAACAGCGCGTAGTTATTTTCCGGCTCTGGGTATTAATCAGGAAGTAGCACGTAAGATCATGAACCATAGCCTTGAAGGTATAGACCAGGTATATGACCGTCACGACTATATGGATCAGATGCGAGACGCCTTAAACAGCTTCTCGGCGTACATCGCATCTATTGTTGAGCAGATAGACCTGGATGAGATTGACCACAAGTTCAAGGGTGATCGTCTGTCAACCGAGCTTATTCGGATAAACTTCTCACAGTGACTTGATAGCCTCAACAACCTTCTCTGAAGCACCCTGCTGGTTATCAAAACGCTTGCGGAATGCTTCTAACACAAGTTTTTCATCCTTAGTGAGAGGCGCAGTACCTTCTTCGCGGAAAAATTCAAGCAGTTCGGGATGACGCTCTTCCAGCACCATGAGCATCAGTCGAACCGGATCTGCATCCAGCGACAGCGCTAATGGTCTCACCTTATCTACCGGCAGCGGGATTTTACCGCTCTTGATAAGTGAGAGATTGTTGGAGTTTCTGTACCCCATTTCTTTCGCAATGGTCGCCTGAGTTTTTGGGGAGATAGTGATAAGAGAATCGATATAAGCAGCGTAGCGACCTAATTTGTTTTCAGTTTCGTTGGTAGCCATGTGTGAACCTTGCGTGTTTTTGTTAATCTCTGGTAAGTGCTTACCGATATTACAACAAAGGCCAGGGTTGTAAAGACTTATCTATCATTTTCAGTAGGCTCCTAATCTGCGCCAGGTCAACGTTTTCATGACTTTTTTGCATGCCGAACAACTGTTTCCGGGTCGTTTTTATAACTTATATTTGATATAGATATATTCCTTATTGATACAATAGGTAGTACCATTTGCCACCGTTATTATGTGCTCAGTTGGATGATAATGATGAAGAAAATAGCTTCTATTTTGAACGCCCTCGGGGTAGGAGATGCTTTAGCACTGGAATATGACGATGCCGCTGCCATTCTGATTGAACTGCCAAGTTCTGAGTTGGCAATAAGCATGAACGACGCGACCGCTTTTAAGTTTGAACTCTGTGAGCATCACTTCACTTTGATTAACACCGGCTGCGGTTCCATAGCCGTCCGCACCGACTAATACCAATTCCATCCCTTCATACGCCTGTACGAACAACTTCATGGCCTGTTCGTACAGCGCTAAATTACACACATCAGAAAACAAATTGTTTTTATAACAAGGAAATTCTCATGTCCAAAATCACCACGCGCCCCGTACTCAAGGAGGTACAGGATTTTCGCGACTGCGTAAAACGTGTCGTTGCCATGCTGTCCGGCCGAAATATCCCCGTATCAGAACGCGGAAATGAAGCGTTCGTCCGCTACAACACGAAGGGAGAGCCAGTACTGGTAAACATTCCATCCATTCCAGATGATGCATCACCGGCGTTGCTGAATGCGATCCGTGGCTTCCTCGATCACGAGGTGGCACATATCCTGTTCACCAACTTTAAAGACGCCCAGAAGATGCGTGATAAGAGCAAGAAGCCATCGTTCGGGCTTTGGAATGCACTGGAAGACGTCTTCATTGAACGTAAAATGGGACAGGTATTCAACGGAACTCGCCGCAATCTTCTGGCTACACAGAACCTGATCATCGATAAGTACTTCAAAACCAAAGTACCCGAGGCTGTTGCGATCTGTCGGGGCAATCAGCAAGAGCTGTTTCTGAAATTCTTCCTCTGCCCGGTCGTGCGTGCCTGGGACGGACAGAACCCTTTCATCGAGTTTATGGAAGAGCACTGGCGCCTCATCGCCAGGCCCGTTGCTCTTCTGAAAGAGCACGGCATCGACAAGGCCATTCGTAACATGAACAGCACCAGCGACTGCATATTGGTAGCGGTGGCCATCGCTCTTATCATGCGTGACATGAAAGACGAACCAGAAGGTAAATTGCCGGAGAGAAAGTCTTCCGCGAAGAAACCCTCCAGGAGTGAGGAAGAGCCTGAAGAAACGCCTGAGTCATCAGAAGATGCTACTCGTGATGGGAGCGCCCCGGAACGCACAGAAAGACCTGACAGTGAGCCTGAAGATGAAGACGATTCTGGGGATTCTGATTTACCTGAATCAGTAAGTATGGACTTACCTACTGACGATAAAGATATTAGTGATACAGATAATAAATCTACAGAAGCAGGTGAGGAATCGCCAGAATCAGGAAAAGACACTGCCGCAGCTGACACATCGCAACCAGAAACAGAATCAGACGCCGACAGCACACCAACACATGGAGACGGTATTAGTGAGGATGCTGATGAGTCGGACGGTTATGGTTCCGGAGAGGGTGAATCAACACAAGACGAAGGCGACGGCGCAAGTGCAGGAAGCGCTGGCGATGAAGACGGTGACAGTGAAGAAGACCGTTCCGGCTCCGAAAGCGAAAGGGATGAAGCAACTGAGGAAGCTCCGGACAGCGACTCTGGATTCGTAGCCGACCCAAGTGACATGACGCTTGAGGATGCTCTCAAGGCAATTGATGAAATGGAAGACGGTGGTGACGAAGCGGCCGAAGATCCCCTGTCCGAGACCATCAAAAAGGAACTCATGGGTGCCTCTTTGTCTGAGTATCGTCCATACGATCGCTCATATGATTTCATCGGGTCTATCGATGAGGCGGAACAGCACATCAGGCGCACAAGAAAAGTGTTTGGCTCTATCCCCATGCACTCGCCAATGGACCGCTACCGTATGGTTCCGGAGGGTTCTCTGCTGTTCCAGGCAAAGATTGAGCCTCATCTGTCTGCGGGGATCTCTTCAACTCTCGCCAAAGACCTGGAACGTGCAATAGCCAGTCGTAACCGCGTACAGTTTGTCCCCGGACAGCGTCGTGGACGTATCCACGGTTCGAGTCTGTATCGGCTTTCCATGAACGATGACCGTGTCTTCCGTCGAAAAGAAGATCACAAGGCTGTTAACGCCTGTGTTCAGCAGGTTATCGACTTATCAGGTTCAATGGGAGGACGGAAGATTCACCTGGCTTTGGCAAGCGCCTACACCATCGCCGACGCGCTGGATCGCATCAACGTGCCTAACATTATCACCGGCTTCACCACGTTCGGAAATCCGGACTTTGATACCATGAGAAAAGCAGGGTTCACACGCTTCGAAGCGTTGATGCTGCCGATCATAAAAAACTGGAATGAGAAAGTTAACGCGACAAACGTTCGCGCCAGAATGGGCTGTGTCGCTGAGACGTTCCCCCTGCTTAACAACGTTGATGGGGAAAGCATTGCACAGTTGGCGTCATTGTTCTCAGGCCGAATGGAAGACAAGAAAATCATGATGGTGTTGAGTGACGGCGTCCCCTGCGCTGCTGGTGACGGATTCAGCGAACACCTCCGCTCTACCACCAAAGAGATTGAGACACTCAGTGATATCGACCTGATGGCCATAGGTGTACTGACAGATGCCCCTAAGCGCTATTACAAAAATTACGCCCTTGTTAACAAAGTGGAAGAGTTGGGTTCGTCAGTAGTGACGGAATTAGGTCGTATCATTCTTGGGTGATTTTCTCACCCTTAAATTTAAGTAATCACTTACTATACAACCTGATATATTTATATAAGATATACCCCACGAACGACAAATCAGTAAGGAAAACACATGACCGCTACTGCACTACAGCAAGAAGAACATTTGCCGGAAACCATCATCTGCAAGTGGTGTGGCAAATCATTCCATCACCTGAAATCCCATATCTCTATGGGCCGCTGTGAAAACATTCCGGAAACAGCGAAAGGCCTCGACATTGACGAAGTGGTGAAGATGTACACCACCGAATTTCCTGACGAGCCGACTATTTCTCGCACGGCACTGGCCAAACTGAAAGAGAAACGCGCAGAGAAGCACTCAGGTGAAGGAAAAATAGCGGAGATTAGCTCGCACCCTGGATATGCAGGAACGGTTGAATACAAGACAGAACTGGTGGCCGCGCACGAGCTGCTTGGTGTCACTCTGAAAGAGCTGGGAACGCCGCGCGGAAAGCCACTGCAGGTGACAGTTAACGTCAATACGCCATATCCGGAGTTCGTACCAGAAGCGAAGGAAGGGTATGTGTATGGCGACTTCGACCTGATTAAGGACATCTTCATGATGCTGGAGATCGGAATACCGGGCTATCTATGGGGGCACGCTGGCACCGGTAAATCTTCTTTGCCTACGCAGCTATGCGCCCTGCTGAACCGACCACTGATCCGCGCCCAGCACACCGCATCGATGGAAGAAGCACACGTAACGGGTCAGATCCTCGCTCGTGAAGGCTCCACTTACTTCGAGCCTGGTCTGCTGGCGCTGGCGATGAAGAACGGTTGGGTGTATCTGGCTGACGAATACGACTTCGCTTTCCCGCAGATTCTGGGCGTGTACCAACCAGTGCTGGAAGGTGAACCGCTGATCATCAAAGAGGCGACTCCGGACTGGCGCCGAATCACGCCACATGAACGCTTTGCCTTTATTGGTACTGGCAATACGAACGGATCTGGCGATGAGACGGGTCTCTATCAAGGTACGAACATCCAGAACGCCGCGAACTTCTCACGCTTCGGCATCGTCTCCAACGTGCAGTACATGAGCACAGCTGCGGAGGTCAACATGCTGGTTAAGGCAGGAATCATCCGCGAGTACGCAGAGAAGATGGTGAAGTTCGCGAACCTGGTTCGGGAGGGTTACGAACAGCACCTGATCAGCCAGCCAATTGGCCCTCGCGAACTGCTGCTGTCAGCAAGAATCGGAATGATGCGCGGTGATTTCGCTGCCGGCATTGAAAAAGCGTTCATCAATAAACTTCCATCCACGTCTGCACAGGCAGCGCGTGAAGTGGTTCAGAAAATCTTCGGTTAATCGTGCGTAAAGGTTGTTTTGGCTCACTTATCGCTGCGTCTGAAACTGGCCGGTCTTGTCTGGTGTGTCCTGACAGACCTGAATGTCACGAAAAAGCCAGAGACGTCGCGATTTTGATGTACGGGAAGTTCGTTGGCTTCCCCAATGACAAGATAAAGAAAACCAGAAAGGTAAAGACACATGAAGGCTCTGATGGTCAGAACTGACTTCTCCCTGGGAGAATCGGCTCTGAAAGCTGAAAACGCGGTGAAAATCGCGAAAGAAGCTGGCTACACTGCTGTCATATCTGCTGACAGCATGAACATTGCCAGCGTGATCCCACTACAACGCGCCGCTGGCGAAGACATGGCGGTCATTTGTGGTGTTAAGCTGAACATTGTTGACGATCCGACATATGAGCACCGCGCCCGCATTGCGAAAGAGGCTAACAGATGTATGGAATCATTGGTTCGTGATCGCAACTACTGCTTTACGGCGCTAATCAAGAACGAAGAAGGCTATCGCGACGTTTGCGAACTGATGACCTTCGCCAACAATCGTGATCAGTTCTACTTTGTACCACGACTTGCGCTCGACCAGCTGGCGGCCACGTATGCCAAAGGCAACATCATCCTGCTGACTTCCGACATCGGCAGCGTATTCCAGCGACGCGACTTCGCGAAGATCATCAGCACGCTGATTACTGCGGGTGGGCGCGATAACTTCTACAGCGTGGTTTATCCGCACCCTACGCCATTCTATGACCAGATCAACGTTCGGGCGATGAAAGTGGCAAGCGCTCTGAAAATTGAGCCAGTGGCATTCTACCCTGCGTATTACGAAGCCATTGACGACGCCGATATTAAAGACATTGCGCACATGGTCATGAACAACATCAAAATCGACCAGCCGCATCGTCTGCGTATCCCCCACCAGCGTGATAATGCCGTTAATGGGCGCCGTCATTTGCTGGAGGCACTGAAAGCATTCTCTGTCCGGATGGGTGTGCCTGTGAATGCAGCGATGGCATCCACGACGCAGGACACAATAATCGAAGCCTGCACATGGCGCTGGCATGAATTGCCACCAGCACTGCCAAAGATGGCAGACGACGAACCTGCAACACTGATGAAGCTGGCTGTCGCGGGGCTGCGCAAGCGTCTCACCACCAAAGAGTTTGGTTATACGCCACCAGCATCTGAGCACCGTGTGTATGTCGATCGCCTGAAATATGAGATGGATACACTGACTCGTCTGGGGTTTTGCGGTTACTTCCTGATGGTGCGCGACCTGATGAATCACAGTCGTGAAACCGGCATTCCTGTCGGGCCTGGTCGTGGTTCCTCTGCCGGTTCTCTGGTGGCCTGGTGCATCGGCATTACCAACGTTGACCCTATCCGTCACGGTCTGCTGTTTGAACGTTTCATTAACCCGGAACGTCTCGACCTTCCGGATGCGGATCTGGACTTTAGCCAGGCACGACGTCATGAGGTGATCGAGTATCTGAATGAACGCTATGGCGAAGAATACGTTGCCGGTATTCCCAACTTCACTTATCTGGGCGCGGCTTCCGCGCTGCGCGATACAGCACGTATCTATGGCGTCGACGCTGCGGATATGGCGGTCTCCAAAGAGTTCAAGAATCTGGAAGACGATAGCCTGTCGCTGGAAGAGCTGCGCGAACAACTGGCCAGCCTGGACAAATACGCCACCAAGAATCCGGAAGCGTTCAAAGCGGCGTGCAAGCTGCAAAGTCTGATGCGTGGCTTTGGTCGTCATGCGGCGGGGATGATTGTGGCTGGCGTTAAATTAACTGAGCGCACGCCCGTCGAGTTACGTGGCAATGCACGCTGTATTGCGTTCGATAAGCGCTACTGCGAGGCAATGGGGCTGATTAAGCTGGACGTTCTCGGGCTGGCAACGCTCGATCTTCTGGATAGCGCGAAACGCTACATCAAAGAGAGTACCGGGGAAGACATCAATCTCGATGCTATCCCGCTGGACGATCGAAAGGTTCTGGATGGGTTCTCTGCAGGGTACACGCAGGGCGTATTCCAGCTGGAGTCCGGCCCCATGCGCAAGCTGCTTAAAGATCTGGGCGGTGGCATCGAGCCGATGAGCTTTAAAACGGTTGTCGCAACAACCGCGCTCTTCCGACCTGGCCCTATTCAGTCCGGCATGTTGGATGACTATGTCGCCGTCGCAAAAGGTTTCATGCCACCCCATTCACTGCACCCGGTACTGGATGAGCTGACTGCTGAAACCAACGGCGTGATTCTTTATCAAGAACAAACGATGAATGCGACGCGGCTGCTGGCCGGTTTCACAATGGCCGAGGCAGACGGGGTGCGCAAAGCTATCGGTAAAAAAGATATGGAGAAGATGCGACACATGGGCGAGAAGTTCGTCGTCCAGGCTCAGGCAGGATGGATTGACGTAGAGCTGGAAGACGGCGATACCATGCGTATTCATCGCGCGGAACACTTCAAATGTGAAGACGGCACATTGCGGACGGTCGAAGAGGCACTGGAAGCAGGAGCCAAGCTGCCAATGTCTGCGATTCGCGTGACGGCGTCACATGCAGGTTTATCAGAAACGAAAGCGAAGGAGATCTGGGAAGCCTTCGAAAAGAATGGCGCGTACCAGTTCAATAAATCACATTCTGTTGCCTATTCCTTAATCAGCTATCAGTCAATGTGGCTTAAATCGCATTACCCTGCTGAGTTCTTTGCTGCTGCGCTTACCATTCTGGGCGAAGACAAGCACCAGGGGCTTGTGAAGGATGCGCTGACCTATGGCATTCGTGTCCTTCCTCCAGACGTTAACGTGTCGTCGAATCGCATTGAGATCCGCACGCTGGAAGATGGTAGTCAGGTTTTGTATGCCCCCTTCTCTGCTGTAAAAGGCTGCTCTGAGAACGGCTGTCAGGCCATCATGCGAGCCAGAGAGAAAGTCGGCGGTAAGTTCGAGTCACTGGCGCAATTCGAAGAGGCTGTCGAGAAGCGTTCGTGTAACAGCCGGGTACGTGAATCACTGCAAAAGGTTGGCGCGTTTGCATCCATCGAGCCGGGCAGTCTGCCAGCAACCGATCCGGAACGACTGCGCGACCAGGCGGAGCTGATGGGCAATCTGGTGATCGACGCGGTAAAAGCCTCTCGTCCGTTCGAGATGAACCCTAAGCGCTCTGCCGAAGTGAATGTGCTGATGACGCGCATGGCGGCCGAAATGGGTTTAGGCGATGAGCTTATCCGTCCCAGCATCGGCATTAAACCGAAAATCATGGTCATTCTGGACAACGCGAACGGCAATGATGGGCGTACCGGTTACTTCATGGAGAACGGCTATGACGACTTTAAGGCGAAGTTACTGACTGCAGGTGATTTACGGATGGGCGATTTATACGTCACCGGCGTGTGCAAGAAGGTGAAGGACAAAGAGAAGGACTATACCAAAGACGAGATCGGTCAGTTCACAGACTATATGCGCGAAGAGATCGAACTGGTACGTCCGACCTATGTGCTGACGTGTGGCAGCCGGGCAACGTCGCTTTTCAACAACAAGAGCAAACCATCCGACCTGGTTGGACGCAAAGAGTATCTGCCGGAGCTGGATGTGACCGTTTTCTACGGATTTAACCCTAACATTTTGTACTTTCGCCCAGAGGAAGGCGAAAAGCTGGAAGCAATTCTGGCAGAGGTAGCGGAGACTATTAGCAAATGAATAAAGAGAACACCATGAACAAGGCCCAGAAGATTGCACAAGCGCTGGCGGCTATTCCAGTGGACTATCAGGACAAAGCGATAGCGGCCACGTTGCGGACGCAGTTCTGGGAAATCATCGATTGCCCGGTCACGTTAGATCTAGCGCTGGCGTTCGCCGTTCTGGATGGCGTCGACAAAGTGAGTCGTTTACGTAAATGTGCCAGGGCACTGGCACTTAAAACGCAAGATCCGAAGGCGTGCCAGTATCTGCTGGAAATCTACGAATCGGATAATCCAGAAGAACAACTGGAGGCGTTTAAAGCCTTCCGCGATCGTCTGGTGCTGAAGGTGGCCAAAGAGTTCATGGAAGTGAACAGGATTGGCGATGTCAGGAAGTACCGCCTGCATCGACAGACCAAAGCCACGCTATCCAGCATATTCGGTAAAAGAGTCGCATAAAACAAAACCCGCCATTTGGCGGGTTTCTTTATTTGGTTGTAGCGTTTTTTGAGGAAGTCGCCCCTCTTACGCACTTTGTTTCGCAAAGCCGGCAGTTAGCTTCTGCCTAAGACCATTCATGCGGCAAACCCGCATTTCGCCACAACGGTTAGCATACTATCCAGTAACGGATCTAAATAAGCTGACCGTTGTGTCGATTAAATCGGCATGGTGTACACACCGATTTACTCAACTTATGTATCCCCACCATTCTGTCTACTCGGGCTTGCGCCGTCTTCGTGGTCGCAGAGACAGGGATTATCAAAAGTGTTTAGCTCTGAGCGACAACGTTAGCAGCTGCCGGGCCTTTAGCGCCATTCTCGACAGAGAACTCTACCTTCTGGCCTTCGTCCAGGGTACGGAAGTCGTTGCTCTGGATTGCAGAAAAGTGAACGAATACGTCCTTGCTGCCATCATCAGGAGTGATAAAGCCAAAGCCTTTATCTGCGTTAAACCATTTTACTAAACCAGTCATTTTATTAGACATAGATATTACCTTCTAAATTTTGTGAGCCACACAGTGCGGCGAGAATTTGATCTGTAGAGATTGGGACTTACTTAGGCACTAAAGGAGGAGACTCACGAAGAAGGGAAATCTGATGATAACTCTGAACTGAGACTGCTTTACTAAAACTGCTTTCATAAGGTCTGTCTTGCAAACCAACGCCACTATTAACGCATGACCCTTCTTACTGTGCAACCTTTATTTTACATTTTTAAACTCAATGCCCTCTTTCATACGTATCGAGACACGATTTTCCACTAGAAGATTTTGTTTAAAAAACACTCATTTACCACGAAAGCCTAAACTTTCACATAATGTGCAGGCTACGACTTGTCCTGATTTATATCTTTGTTAGGATTATTCTTGTTTTTACAACTGGGAATATGGAAATGAGAAAACTAGCTGGAGTTATTGCCTTATCGCTGCTGCTTTCGGCTTGCGACAAACCAAAAATCGACACATCAAGTGATCAGTCAACGAAAGAGTCCATCCAGAAGGTCAGAGAGTCCTTGCCTGACGACAAGAAGTCTCAGTTTGATGAGGCGGTCAAAGTCGTAGCGCTGAGCCAGATTGACATGCGAGAGTTGATGAAGGCCGGAGCCTCGTCTGGGGATGTGTATGAAGGGAAAATCAAAACGGCACTGGAAGGAAAGACCGGTGAAGAAGTAATTACCTATGCAGAAACCATCCGACTCGAACGCGAGAAGAAAGAGAAAGAGCAGGCTCTTCAGGAAATAAAAGAACTTGAGGCGAAGCAAAGCGCTTCAGTAGAAGCAGCCGATAAACTGAAAGCCTTCAAAGTTGAACGATCTCGTTTTTATCTTGAGAAACAAAACTACGGCCCTGATCAGCCAGTGCTGGACATCAGTGTTGAAAATGGCACAGATAAATCCGTTGCCAGAGCATTCTTTAAAGGCGTTATTTCAAGCCCTGGAAGAAGCGTTCCCTGGTACACAGACACTTTTAATTACGAAATCCCCGGTGGACTTGAACCAGGGGAGAAAGCTCACTGGAAACTAGAGCCTAATATGTTCTCTGATTGGGCGAACGTTAACGCTCCGGATGATGCAATTTTCACCGTAACGGTGACTGAGTTGAGAGACGTGGACGGTAAATCAATCTTCGGTACTACTGAGTTCTCTGAACAGGATGCTGAACGTCTGAAAAAACTCAAAGAGAAGTATCTTTCTAAATAAGATCGCGTTGAAGACAAACGCAGCTAAGTCCCTGAGACACGAATCTTGGGGACTACAGATCCCTCAAGAAAACCTTTGGAAATACAAACTGAACTCCCGGAATGAGATATGAAACGTTTTACTAATCCCCTGCTCTTAGCGGCGTTACCCTTACTTATGACTGGATGTGCCTTCCCCGATAAAGATGGCGACTTCGGCAGTGCTGTCTACGGCTGCCAGAAATATGCCTATGGGAAAGCCTATGCTTTTGAGAACAGAGATTTTGCATACAAGGTCTGCAAAGATGCGGCCAAACTGTGGGGCGATGAAGTTCCCGCCTACGTTATCCGGCAAATCAAGCTTCACCCTGAAATACCCGAAGATGAGATTAAATACGCGGCGATGGCCGGCTCATTAGGGAATAACTAAATTTAGTTTAAAGGGGCTAATGCCCCTATTTCACAGATGACATCAGTGGGTCTTTTTCAACTTCCCTGCTTCAACAAAGATCTTGCACAGCTTCGTTGGGATAATTGCGCCGCCATCGAACCCGCCATTATTTTGTCCCAAACCAGCATTAACTAAGGCCAGTAAAAGAAACTCATCCATGTTTCTGGTTATTTGGTAATCAGCTTCTGAGAAATAAGCCAGTTCCTTAATATCGAATGCGGGAACTCTTTCAAGAGCGACCAGCAAACGACGCAGGACGTCAAAGTCAATCTCTTCTCTGGAAAACGCTTTGAGGAACTCTGCCGCCATTTCTGGCTTGTCTTCGCTTTCCATCCTGTCGATAATTTCTATTAACCTTGCGCCTGCTTTTCCCGCGTATTTATCATCTTCATTCAATCGCTCGGTCATATTAATCCGCTCAGCGTCGGTTAAATCAGCGAATTGAGTGAGAAAGCGCACAATCTTGTCAGTAAATAAATGATCTCTTACAGAACCAGCTGCCTTGTATAGACCGACAGCAGTGTTAACAAAAGGAATTGATTCAAGCGTATTTGATTCAATGAGGCTATCTATCCCCAGTTCTGCATATTCTTTGGTCAAATCAACTAAGGAATCTGATTTTAAAGCGCTCACTAATGCAGAACCGCGTTTGGTATCTTTATCCATGCTCCCTCTTTTATACATTAATATCATGATTTCATTCAGAACATGGGCGTAGAGCCAAACGCAGGCAGCATATTACGCGACAGCTCTGCGACGCTTCTCGATAAGCGATGAAGCAATGGCTTCTATTTCCCGAAAATCTTTTGATGCACTGCTACGCAACGCAAGGTTCCACTTACTCAATACACGAGCGTTATTCACCAGTTCGTTGCCTTCTTTCAATCGACCGTTCTGTAACAGCCATTCAGCAACATCAGCCCAATCCCAGAGTGGTGACTGGCCTTTAATTCGCTGAATTGGGCAAGGGAAATCGCCGCTGCCGCGTTTGCCATCTTTCAGCATCGCAATCGCCTGGCGTGACATTTCGGTGATATCAGCGATATCACTCAGTCCGACCAGAGCAGAATCAACTGACTCTACAATGGCGCCGATACCAGCAGATTCGATATTGTCGACCGCTGATGCAATGGCTGCATCCAGTGATTCTGCTTCGCGGTCAAACTCAACATAGACGGAGTTTCCGTATGCACAGATCAGCGCATCGTCACAGCCGCTTTCGTACAGCGCATCTTCCAGTCCTTCGGTCTCATAGGTTACGCCAGAGAGTGTCAGAGTGAAGTTATAAAGCGCCATAAAACCTCTTCGTTTAGTATTCAGAGTATTCAAGTATTCTCACTTCGTCGGAGAAGGACGGTATTCACCGCCCCTCTCCGGGCAAAATCAAGTGCAACGATCTACGACGCGCCTGATTTGCTTGGCATGGCTCTCGGCGCTTCTTGGCGTCGACCATACGCTAATGTGGTGATCTCGGTGTTCACCTTCTGGATTTCCACAGCGCAATTTGCAAAAACAGTGTGCAGAATTGCCTGGTGCCACCCAAACCCAGCCTCGGCTCAAGGCATATTCAATGGCTGCTTGAATATGCTTATTGGGATGTATCTTCATTCCCCTCCGATTATTAAGCATTCTAGTAACAGTGTTGACAACTGTCAACGGCGAGTATGCTTCGACCGTCCGTGTCCTCCACCCCATGTCGCACGCTGTCTACGGCCAGCTTTTAACGACGCATAGGTTATCAGAACCACTTAGCCTTTCACCGACTTACCTGCCCCATAGCCTTCACTTCTTTGTGTCATAAATTACTACGCCTGCTTTCACCATGATAAAATTGATACAAACAAATAAGCAGGTAATTAACACTATGAGCACCGATATCTACGAAAAAATCATGTCCGATCTGGAGTTCGACCGCGACAATCTGGAGGAAGTCTGGCGTCAACAACCGCGTCTTCTGATGGAGTACGGCTCAAAGCTTGCCAGAGCAGAAAGAGAGGCCGCTGACGCAAAGCTCTCGCTCGATGCAATAGAAGCAAAAATCTACGATAACGAGCGTAAAAACCTGAGTATGAACGGCATTAAATATAATGAGTCCGTTCTTCAGGCGAAGGTCAGAACCAGCCCTCAGTACCTTGCCAGACGTCAGAAACTCGACGAAGCCCGGTACATTGCAGACCTGTACAAACACGCAGTTGCCGCCTTCTCTCACCGCCGAGACATGATTGTCCAGGCGTCAAAAATGGCTATCGTGGAGATTGAACGTCTGGGCGCCGAGCGATTCCATTCTCCCCGTTAATTTCCGATAGATTATAAGTAAGCACTGATCTATTATTCTTCTCGCTCGCAAGAGCCACGAACAAACGAACGCCCAAAGCGCACAGCGCCAATGGCCACAATCACAACAAGGAGAAATACATGTCTAAGTCATTACTTGATCTGCTTAACAAGACCCGTGGCGATATTGCTTCTAAACGTGGCAATAACGTTGATTTGACCCGTCTGAAAGACGGTAACAATTACCTGCGCATTTTCCCGAACAAGGACGACCCGAATGGTGTGTTCTTCCAGACGTTCGGTATGCACTACGTTAAGCATCAGAATGAGGAAGGCAAAGAAGTTACCACTGCTTATATCTGCGAACAGCATACCCACGGCCACGCGTGCCAGTTATGCGAGATGGTTATGGAAGGTCGTGCTCGCTTTAAAGGTAACAAAGCAATGGAAGAGCGCATTGGTCAAATGCGTGCCACCCCGCGTTATCTGGTCAATGGTGTGTTGTCTGCACGCGAAGACTTTGCCGATGCAGAGAAATGCCAGCTGATTGAGCTGCCGTCCACTGTATTCGACGATATCTGCAAAGTTATGTCAGAAGATATTGCGGACGATATCGGCAACCCACTGAGCAAGGAAGAAGGTTACGCGTTCCTGATTAAGCGCACCGGCTCTGGTCGTGACACCAAATACGACGTATCCCCGAAACGTAAAGTCTACAAAGGCGATATCCCGGAGAAACTGTGGTCTACCCAGCACGATCTGATCGCTTACGCGAACCAGGCTGACGAAACTCGTCTGCTGTCCACTGCCCGCACTATGGGTCGACTGATTGGCATTGCAGCACCGGCTGCCACCATGTCCGCCCCGGCCATTTCTTCTGCTACGAAATCTGCTGCGGCTGAACTGCCAGGCTTTGGCTCAATCACTGGTCATACGGAAGGTGCAGCGGCTGTCGCTACAGCGCACACCCCAGCGCCTGAATCCTCCAGTCTGGTTGACGAAGAAATCCTGCGTGCCGCAGAAGCCGAGTTCAAGCCAGAAACCACTCCAGAACCAGCTAAAGCACCAGAAGCGGCAACGGCTGCAACTGAAAGCACAGCTACGGCTGCTGCGCCAGCTGATGAAGGCCTCGATGACCTGCTGGCAGAACTGGACGCTCTGTAATCCCATAACGTGACCAGTAAGGCGTCTACGGACGCCTTACTTTTTGGAAGGAGTGTTCCGGTGAATTATCTCTTCGTGGACGGTAACAGCCTGGGCTATTACCACCAGCAATCCGACAAACTGCATAACGGCGAAATGGAAGTCCAGGCTGTCTTTGGCTTTGTGAAGAACGTTCGTCGCTATGCCTCAATTCTCCATGCTCGTCCGATGATTCTTTGGGATGGGTACAGCGACCGACGTCGCGCTTATTACCCGGACTACAAAGCGAATCGCGATGACGATCCGGAAATGAAGAAGATGAAAGAGGGGTTTGCTATCCAGAAGCCCTACATCCTCAAAATGATGACCGCGCTTGGCGTTAACCAGATGGTTGCCAAAGATGCAGAAGCAGACGATCTGGCCGGGATGTTGGTTTCTCGTCTCGCCCCGCAGCCGAGCGTCGAGCATATCTATCTACTGACCGGCGATGGTGACTGGCTACAACTGGTGCGTGAGAACGTGAGCTGGGTGAGCCTGCGCGAAGACGCCAGACACAAGCAGGTTAACTTCGAACAGTTCGCAGAGCTTATCGGTCTTCCTACTCCACGTGCTTTTCTGGAAGCGAAGGCATTACAGGGTGATAACTCCGACAACATCAAAGGCGTAGGTGGCATTGGTGATGGCGGCGCGAAAGAGCTGCTGCATGAATGGGGAAGTGTTTCAGCGATGGTACGCGGCATTAACGACGGCTCTATCGTCATCAACAAAGGCCGCTACAAAACGGCATTCAACAAGCTGGCTAAGAACGCCTTCAACGAGAAGACGGGCTGCAGGATGCTGGAAGCCTTTGTGCGCAATATGACACTGATGAATCTGATAGAAACCAGGTTTCCACCAAGTGAAATCCAGTCGATTAAAGGCAATCGAGATCTGAAAGCCTTCGAACAGATGTGCTACGAGCTTAACTTCCGTTCGTTTCTGGAAGATCTGGACGTGTTTGTTCTCCCCTTTGAGAGGTACTGCTGATGTTGAAATCCATCATTAATGGCGGGACAACCACACCAACGATGCTGGCTAAAGAGATTGTATTTTGCCACGGCGAGCACGCTGTGGTGGCGCTGCCGAATATTCTGGGCGCTGCTGGCATTTTTGCCACTGAGCGAGAGTTCGCGCTGCTCAGCGAACAGGTGGTGAAGATCATCGCTCGTGTAGCCAGACACCTCAACCACGACGCAATCAAGTTTGACGAAGCCGCTGCTTCGAAGCGAATCAACGAATCAAAAGGAGCCTGATTATGGCAAAAGGTAAATCCGCTCTCGCGCTGGCATTGAAAAAGAAAATCGGCAGCAACGACGAGATCCAGAAAGTCTCTCACTGGATTGATTCTGGCTTCCCTCCGCTGAACAAAGCCATTTCTGGGCGCTACGACGGGGGATTCCCATGTGGCCGTATCGTTGAGGTATTCGGACCTCCAAGTGCAGGGAAAACATTTCTGGCAACGGCTGCGATGGTTTCCGCACAGAAGCAGGACGGGCTGGCCGTGTTCCTCGACCACGAAAACAGTTTCGATGTTGCTCTGGCTGTCGCTAACGGTCTGAACGCAGACGAAGACGACGGTCAGTGGGTCTACAAACAGCCTGACACCTTCGAAGATTCCGTTGAGCTGATCGGCACAATCCTCAAACTGGTACGCGACGAAGAGCTTATCCCGGAAACAGCGCCTATCTGCATCGTGGCCGACTCTCTGGCGTCGATGGTGCCGAACTCAAAGGCTGAGAAGTTCGACAAGATGGCAGAAGGCACTGCGAAAGACAAAGATCAGCTGAACATGAACGACAACACGGCGCTGGCGCGAGCAACGAGTGCCAACTTCCCTACTCTTGCGCTCTGGGCGCGTAAGTACAACGCGTGCATCATTTTTCTTAATCAGGTGCGTACCAAAATCGGCGTGATGTTTGGCGATCCGACGACTTCTCCGGGTGGTGATTCTCCGAAGTTCTACGCATCAGTACGCATTCGTCTGGGGGCATCCGTCATGAAAGATGGTAAAGAGAAAATTGGGCAGGATGTGGGCGCCGAGTGCATTAAAAACAAAGTCGCGCCTCCGTTTGGCAAATGCTCATGGAAATTCTACTTCGACCCGACACGCGGGCTGGACGTCATCGAATCTCTGGTTGAATACATGCTGGAGGAAGGATACCTGCCCAAGAACGCCAGCGGGCGCGTGGAAATTGGTGATAAGAAATACACCAAATCACAGATCGTCGAGATGTACCGCGACAAGCCGCTCCCGGAAATCATCGCTGCGCTACAGGCCATCGATGAGCGACGAGCAAAAGAATCGACACCACTCGAAACCGAAGAAGCTTAATCACAAAGGCGTCCACTGGACGCCTTTTTTAGCACTTGAAAATATATAAGTACTTACTTATCATTTCGCCACCATAACGACAAAAGGAAACACATGATCAAAGGTTATCTCATGGCGGTAGCGGCCCTGGTATCCGTCTTTTTCGTTTACGGTCTACTGGTTCCGTCGCTGATATCCGCTAAAAGCGATCTGGCCTTTCTCATTGGGCTTGTCGTCGCATTCGGCTTCCCGGTTATCTACTTTATCGCTGGCCGCAGGTATTTCAACTCACTCAAAAAATCTAAGGAGAAGTAAGTAATGAAGAAAGGTTTACTGGCGGTAGCTCTGGCTGCTATTTGCACAATGGGTCTGACCGGCTGCGATCGCGTGGAACCGGGATACGTTGGCATCAAAGTAAACAAATTGGGTGAAGACAAAGGTATCGGTGAAGTTGTCGGCGTTGGCCGCCAGTGGACTGGTCTGAATACCGAGCTGTACACCTTCCCAACTTTCAAACAAATGAAAACCTACGATGAGCCGTTTACGTTCCAGATGAGCGACGGTACAGCCATCGGTCACAAGATTGGTGTGGCGTATCTGGTTAACCGCAGCAAGGTCACGACCGTGTTCCAGACATATCGCAAAGGCGTTGACGACATTACCGAGACCGACCTGCGCCAGAAGATTGCAGACTCCCTGAACCGTCTGGCAAGTCGCATGACAACTGACTCTTTTATCGACGGTGGTAAAGCTGCTCTTCTGGACAACGCACTTAAAGATATTCAGGCAGAAATGTCACCGGTCGGCATCGAAGTAATCAGTCTGTCATGGGTGGGCAAACCCGACTACCCGACCACTGTCATCGAATCCATCAATGCCAAAGTTACCGCAAACCAGAGAACGCTCCAGCGCCAGCAAGAAGTTGAACAGCGTAAGGCGGAAGCGAACATGCTGCGTGAGCAAGCCGAGGGTGAAGCAGATGCGATCCGCAAACGTGCTCAAGCAGAAGCAGACGCTATCAAACTGCGCGGGGACGCACTACGCCAGAACCCGAACGTTATGGAACTGGAAGCCATCAACAAATGGAATGGTCAGCTTCCTCAGTACATGACTCAAGGGGCAAACACGCCATTTGTCGCATTGAAGTAACAGCCCCTGTTCAAACATACGGCGTCCACTTGGACGCCTTTTTTATCTGGTTAATATCACCACCAAGAAAACAAAATGTTTACTGATATGGAATTGATATCTGTAGAGGCAAAAGAAGTGACAACGCCACGCAGTTATCGTGTGGCAATCGTTGATGCCTGGTGGCTGATGAAAGACGGAAATGTCTTCAAAACGAAGTACCCAGGCAACTACCTGTTCAACCCCGACAAACATGTTGTAGAGAAGGTATTCGCAAGGCAGTTAAAGGACGGTTACAGCGTCCGGAAACTCCCCCTCGCGTTTATTGAATACAGAGGCTGAGATGAACGAGAAACTCCCTAAGAACTACTCCGAAATGACGGACTTTGAGATCAACTGTCTGGTCGCAGAAGCGACAGGCCACCAGCCACTTAATTCCAGTTATGGATGGAAAGGGATGCAGGACGATGGCTGCACCGCTGTGATTGCCAAAGGTCCTGACGGGTTTGGTTCTTTTGACTGGTGCAATGATCCGATAGATGCCTGGGACATCATTTACCGGTATCGCATTGGGGTCATCCCCGCCAGACAGCCAGGCGAGTGGAGAGCGGCCCACAGAAAAGTGGACGGCTCCACGCCACAGCATCTGATCCAGAACCCGAACCCTTTCAGAGCGGCAATGATCGTATTCCTTTTGATGCAGGAGAAGAAGCATGAAAAAACTCTATGACGCGGCCAACGCTGCACTGGATGTTGTCGATAAGGAAATCGCTCAGGGTTATCCGGAACCCGAGTGGGCGAAGCAGCTGCGCGACGCCATTGCTGAAATGAACGCCCCGGAACCGTCAGAGGATGAAGCCGACTGGCAGCGTTTCATCCGGATGTATGCAGAAGAGATTGGCCCGACGCCAACCGCTGAACAGGCAATGCTGCTCAAGTACTTCAAGGAGGCTGGAGAGGATCTGCCGGTCGATGATACACCGCACTGGTTTCACGCAGCCTGGCGGAAGTTCGACGTCATCTACACCCGCGGGCTGGGGAGCAAAGACATGATCGTCTGGCATCTCATGCACATCGATAAAGCCGTCGACCGCACGCTGGAAAAGTTCTTTCCACTGCCCTGAATAAGCTTATTGTGCGCCTTAATGTGCACAATATAATAATTAAGTACTTACCAATAAGGATAAGCAGATGAAGACTTTGGTTCGCATTACAGCCAGCACCGACTATGACGTATTCCCCCTGTTTATGGTGAAGTGCAATGGCCTGAATGAAGAAGAGATTCAGGCTGCAATTATGCGCATACTCCCAGAATACACAGGGCAGGATGCAGACTCCGTATTCGTTGATAAAGACGGTGTTTGCTGGAATAACGGTAATTGCTGGTACGTTGATGACACACGCCAGCTCAGCGACGAAGACGCTGCGCATCTTGAGCGGATTTTAGGCATCAGCACCTTTGAGTGATATTTACACATAAATACTTATAAGTTAGCATTTACCTACTATGAAGACTGTAATAGATACCTTATTACTCATTGTCTCGATAGCTTTTGTACTCGACTGCCTGTTTACAGGGACGATCCGGAAAGCTCTGGCACCCGTCAATGGCGCGATGGTCAACACACTGGCCGTCGTACTGGTAAGCAACTCAGCGTTCGAGGTGTTCAAAGGGGTCGTGGCATGAAGAAGATCGCACTGGCACTACTACTCCTGCCCCAATCTATTCTCGCTGATATACACGTTTATCAGTGTGAGATGTCTGTGGCCGAAACCAGTGAGGATAACCTCATCAGCCTCACCAGAGCGTCCTATGGCGCGATGGTCGTGGATAGCGGTGATCAGTTCTATGTGTTGCGTGACGATCGCATACTGTCTTCCCCCACCCTCACCCGGCGCAACGGAAAACTAACCGGCACTGGCGGGGACAATTTCGTTTTCAATAAATTCGGTGACATCTACGGCGTTCATGCAGAGAACGAGAGTTACCTTTTCGATGACTGCGAGGAGATTGGTTAATGGCTGTAACATTGGCAGGTCTTGAAATCGAAAAAACGAGCGGCTACTGGCGTGCGAAAGGTTTCAGACAACCCGGCTACTCAGAACGACTGGAACGTGAGGACGGTTACATCGTCCACCAGCGACATGAATGGCGCATGTACGATCCGGAAACAAACAAGCTCACCACGAAGGCCCAGACACTCTGGGGATTGTTGAAGAAGATCGTCTGATTCGATATCCACTGCGGTGAGTAAACAGCACCGCAGTGACGTTCCAACCACTATGGCGAGCAGAACACTTCCGGAATGACTCAATCCATAGTGGCTATCCACTATGGAGAGTAGCCCCTGCTTTCACACGCATTTCATTAACCACTGTAGTGAGTGGAGAGTAATTGTTTCCCGCGGTCATCCACTGTAGGGAGTGACAGGACGTGCCTTGCCATCGAGCAACCACTATAGAGAGTAAACATTCCCTCTCTATAGTGGTTATCTACTCTCCACAGTGGTTGCCTGGGTGTTTCTTCAGATAACCACTCACCATAGTGGACAGGCTATCACTAACAACCACTATAGTGAGCAATAAATGGCGCACACCCAGTGACCACTAACCTCGCAGTCCCCTGAACATCATGGTTAGTAATCACTAACACGAGAAAAATAATAAGCTTCCTACTGACTACAGTGGATAGCAGGTTTGGTTTTCACTCTCCATAGTGGTTGCCCAAACCCCAGAAACACAAAAGGCTCACTACAGTGGATAGTGAGCCTTTTACTCTCTACAGTGGTTACATCACTTTTTCGATTTGGCCTTGCGCAGCTCTTCGAGGATCGCCAGTTCTTCCTTGCTCAACATTACCATTTCCCCCTGCTCATCCTGCTGTCCTTCCACTACGTCATCTGGGATATCATCATCCGACTCATCGACACCTGCGTTGGTCGGTATCTGGGCCGGGCGTAATTTCGGATGTCTATAGTGGATAATAAAATACACAGAGCTTCCGCGCTTCACTTCGGTGAAATCGAGATAACCAATCTCTTTGAGCTGATCCATTGCCTTCCTGACTGTCGCATTCTGGGTAATGGTACGGCTGGTGAGATTAAGTCTGGCACGCAAACGTGCGAGTGATATCGGTGCCGGATCAGGTGGCAAACTCTCGATGAACGTGTAGAGCGCCTGGGCCGACTCTTTTCTTGAGAGTTCGTTGATGGCTCGCAGTTGTAGCAGTACCTTCTTGTCGAACTGGTAGAGTTCGAAAATCTTCGGGTCAGCCTTCAGCTCTACCGTGTCGTTCTTGGTACTGTACTTTGCCGTCTGTACCAGGTGCGTTACGTAAAACTCTTCTGAACCTTTGCTACGAAAAGAAATGGTGTTCGTGGCGATACGGCTGAGTGAGCTGTCCAGTCGCTTACGCAGCTTTGCGGAAGACCTGGCGGTAGGAATACCGCACAGTCGGACGAACTCAACGAATGGCAACGTGACAGTGTCGCCTACGACCTTGTGCTTGGCGAAGGCATGGATAATCCCTACCCACGTCTTAAAATCATTATCCATGTCCAGCCTGAGACCTGAGATGCGGATATCCTCATAGCCTTCAGCTTTGGCCAGCGACAGTTGCTTCAGTTCTTCGGTGGCGTCCATCGACACCATTTGTCCCTTTCTGCCCCTCGCAGTGGATTTCAATGTTGGAACGAATAGTCCTAAACGCATCAGAGCGACAGGCTGGACAGTGTTGTTGGTGTTAGGAACTAACGTAACAACTTCCCCGGTCTTTTTATCGGTTTCGGAGAAAGCCTCAATTATCGCTATGTTTTTATTGTCGTTTTCACTCATTCCAGTTGTCTCTTCTGCGCGACGGCGGATCATCACCTTAGCTGGTCATAGTGGATAGTAGCACTCATCATAGTGGTTGATATACTGCCTACAGCGGTTTTTCTGCTCCCCATAGTGGTTGCCTCACTCTCTACAGTGGATAACGATCATCTCTAAAGGCTTATGCAGCAAGGCTTTGCGGGGTGCGGGGATCTCTTTTTGATCTTGAAGGTTCTCTTTGGGATCTGAATTACTGGATCGGGGCTGTTGATAAATAACAGGGACTTGCACACAGAGCGTTCTGGGTAAGTTTGGGGATAGTTGGTGGGCTGTTTTCGGCCTTCTTTTGTGTATGCGCCAATATCGTCATAGACATCAGATGGTTGTGAAAAATTCAGGTAGAACAGTTATCCAAAGACCAGAGCAGTCTCTACTCTCTATAGTGGTTATCAACCGCTCTCCAGCGAGGTTACTTTGCTGTTCATAGCGGTTATTTTGCTCTCTACAGAGGTTGTTTGACTGTCTATAGTGGATAGTGATCACCTTCTAAGCCAGACGGCACAAGGGCTTGGAGGGTGCGGGGATCTGTATTGGATCTTGCTGTGATCTATTTGGGATCGAATTATTGGATCGAAACAGTGAATAATGGGGATAAGTAAAACAGGCATTTGCATTCATCAGTGTGCCTGGTACGTTATCTTCGTCTCCGACAAAAACAACCTGTACATAGCTTATGGATCTAAAACGCACGCGCTGGGTACGACGTCTTGAGGATGGTTCCTACACCATTGAGTCAAACAGTACCCTTAACAAGCAGAAACTTCTCTGCGAACTCTGTGGGATTGCATCGAAATGCCCGATTAATGATGCTCGTCTCAAACTTCATGAAGCAGGTGCTCATTTCCACCTGAACAGTTGCATCAGGTATGTGCCGCTCCTTGCATTTCGTAAACCGATCATCGGATTGGACGCTCCCTACTTCAACACGCTGCGTTCTGGCGTAACCTGGCGTGACAGACTCTCCCCAAGTAAACTGGTATGTCTGGTTGAGGCCGATACCGGGAAGATCATCCGCTTTGGTAAAGTCGAAAAGGTATACTCTGGCCCGGTTGATGAGATGCTGCGCAAACACAGTCGTTTCAACCATCTCTGTATGGGCGGCGAGAAGATCGAGAAAGTTAGCGAAGTGATCCGCAAATCCTACGGCCACTTCCTGAATGAAGATAGCCTGCTGACAGCTATCTACATTGGTCAGGTCAGCCGGGAGTTCGATACGGAGTATCACAGTGAAGAAGAGCTGAATTTGGTAGATCCGCGCCCAAAAGCAGGGGTGGTCGATATCAGGAAAGCACGTCAGAAGCCCTCAGACGCGATTTAAAGAAAAACTTGTGGTTTTACTCGTGGTTAAAATGGCGTAGCGTAGAGGGACGCTGAGAGCCAAATGGAATTATGCATGAGTGAATTTTACACAGAGTACGCAACCCTCGCGGATATCCCATTTCTTATGGCTGAATTTGAGGACGGCGCTCGCAGAGGCCACTTCTCCAGAGAGTTTTTGTCCTCAAAAAGCAACAAGGTGTTCGAAAAGCAGATCCGCGAAGCCATCAGAACTAACCAAGAAGGCAAGTACTCCGGACATTTCATCTACATTGTGATGCGCGATTCTGACGACACAAGAGCTGGCATCATCTGGCTGTGTGCCGCATTAGATCCGTCAGGCGCCCCCTGTCTGGAACTTCGCGCCGTGAGCATTATCAGAGAGCTACAGGGTAAAGGCTACGGTTCTAAGGTTGTCACAGAGATGCTGGAATCAAACCCTTCTCACGCAATCATGGCAAAGTGTTATCACAAATCCACCAGAATGGCAGATATGCTGAAACGGCGTGGATTCAGACTTATCGACACATCCCCTTCAGGTACGCAGCTGTTGTACCGAGACCCTCAGTAAACCCACCCGTCCGGAACGCTTTTCACCATTAAAAATAGGTATGTAATTACTTATATTATTTGTCATAATCATGTGCCTGAACTCTTCCTGTTGTGCCGTGTTGTCAGAGTTGTTCGCCTCTACAGCACGCTTAATGTCTGTATCAAAACAACCACAAAGGAAAAGACACATGACTGTTCCATACGGGGTGATTGCTGATCCCCATTATCATCGCTGGGATGCTTTTGCGACAACTAACGCTGACGGGCTGAACTCCAGACTGGAGATCCAACTGGAAGCGACCAAAGAAGCTGCCAGAACCATGAAAGCTGCGGGATGCCAGTACATGCTGGTGGCTGGCGACACTTTCCACGTTCGTGGTGCTGTATCCCCTTCAGTCCTGCACTTTGTCACTGAAACCTATGAATGGATTATCGACGAACTGGGCCTCAAGGTGGCGATGCTCGCGGGCAACCACGACCTCGAAACGAATGACTCTGTCTACAGCGCCAATGCAGCGGCGTCACTGCGATCTATTGGCGTGGAAATCGTCTGTGGTAAGCGTCCTCATGCAATCAAGGCGGGCGATGTCACTGTCCATCTGGTGAGCTGGCGTAACAACCACGCCGAGCTGATTAGCGATCTAAAAGCACTGCGTTCCGGACTGGAAGGCGACAAGCATGACGTGGTTGTTCATACCTCCATCAACAAGGCAATCCCCACCATGCCGGATGTGGGAATCGATGCGCAGGAACTGAAAGACATCGGATTTCGCCTGTTACTGTCCGGGCATTATCACAACCATAAAGAAGTGCTGCCGGGCGTGGTAAGCATTGGCGCACTGACTCACCAGAATTGGGGCGATGTGGGTTCGCTGGCGGGTTTCATGATCGTGAATCCTGACGGCACATTCACCCACCACGAAACCTCTGCGCCCAGGTTCGTGAACCTGGAAGATGATGTCGACGACGACCAGATCCGCGGCAACTACGTGCGCTTTCGTGCTGTCGTCGGGAGCGATGAAGAAGGCATCAAACTCCAGAACGTCCTGAAAACGATGGGCGCAAAAGGTGTTGTCTGCAACTTCATCCGCAAAGCCTCGATGATGGAAGGCTCAGCCAGTACTGCCGAAACCAGCAAGATTGACAGTCTGGGCGAGTCTGTGGCGGCGTACTGCAAAATCGTCCACGACACGGATGGCGGTTTTGACCTCGCACGGCTGGACATGTTGTGCCAGGAAATCCTGACCGAAGCGGAGAGCGCGGAGGCAGTGTGAATTGGGATCAATCTGGTGGCCTTTGGGACTTCATCGAGATGATGAGAAAACTTGAAAGTGGCCAGACGGTGATGTTCCAGAAGCCTTACCCACCAAAAGGAAATCGTGTGGCGTTTTATCTTGGAAGTCTGTCGAAGAAAGGAATTCTTCAACGTAGATCTTTCCCCGCCCACACAGAGTTCAGATTGAAAGAAGGTCAGACATTGCACTGACAGAATGAAGGTCGTTGTATGAAATTTTTAAAACTACAGGTCGAGAACTTCATGGCGCTTGCCAGTGCCGAGGTTGAGTTAGACCAGCGTGGTCTGGTGCTGATCCAGGGGGTGAACAGTGGTGACACGTCTGCCGCCAGCAATGGTGCTGGGAAATCCACACTGATGAACAGCTTAATGTGGTGTCTGTATGGTGAGACTGCACATGGCGTCAAAGGTGATGATGTGCTGTCTACAGGCCACGAGAAGAACTGCCGGGTGATGGTGACAGTAGAAGACGAAGGCAAGAAATACGCGATCATTCGCCATCGCAAACATAAAGAGTTCAAGAACCGGCTCATTGTCCGTGGTGAAGACGGCGACATGACCAAAGGAAAAGACACACTGACGCAGGAGTTCGTTGAGCGCCTGATTGGTGCCTCAAAAGAAGTCTTCATGGCGTCTATCTATGCCAGTCAGGAAGCGATGCCAGATCTTCCAGGCATGTCAGACAAGAACCTCAAAACCATCGTGGAGGAAGCCGCTGGCGTCGACCGGTTAACGCGTGCCTATGCCATTGCTCGTGAGCGTGCTAATGCAGCTGCCGCACGCATGGATGTTACTAAATCCAAAATGGACGCCTGTGTCACGCTTATCGAGACCGCAAAGTCTGAGATTGAGGCGGCCAAAGCGTCCTCTGAGAGCTGGGAGCGCGATCGCGGCGCACGTCTGGACAAAGCCCGGGTCGATTTGGCTGGCGCCGAGGTAACGCTGTCTGAAGTCGTGATGGAAATCCGCACGCTGCCTGAACAAATCCGCGATACGGAGAACGCTATCGCCGGTGAACGTGGGAAGCTGGCCTCCAAAGAAGAGCATGATGCCAAACTGCTGAAGGTGCGCGGTGCGATTACGGAGATCCGCTCAAGCATCCGTACTTCAGAAGCGGCACAGAACGAGTCGATGAACCGCGCTCGCTCGTTTAAAACCAAAGCAGAAGAGGTCAGCACAAAAGTCGGAGCACCTTGTGTTACGTGTGGAAAGCCCTACTGCGAAGAAGATTTGTCCACCGTGAAGGAGAGTTTCATTGAGCAAGCGCGTAATGAGATCGGCCAGGCGCAGGCATCAGCTGCGGCAGTGGCTCAACACAAAGCTCGTCTTGAGAAAGCGATCGGCATCGAGACTGCACTGGTCGCAGCCACACCTGACGTCTCAGAAATCATCGCCAGAATCGAACGCCTGACCAATGAACTAAGTGCGCTGCGCCACCGTGAACGTGAAGTTGTGGCCGTCGAAGCGATGGTGGCGCGGGCGCGTACTGACGTGAATCGCATCGTGGCAGAAGTAAATCCATTTCTGGCCGTTATTAAGCGTCACGAAGATAACCTGGCTGCCAATAAATCTAACTATGCAGTATTAAAAACAGAGTTAAAGAATATGCAGGAGCAGGCTTTACTGTTGGAGAAAGCTCGCCAGGTGTACTCACCAGCCGGTGTCCGTTCTCACATCCTGACTTCTGTCACCCCGTTCCTGAATATCAGAACTGCGGAGTATCTCAACACGCTTTCAGACGGCAATATCGTGGCCGAATGGTCTACGATGGAAACCACCAAGAAAGGCGAATATCGCGACAAGTTCAATATCAGTGTGAGCAAAACCGGTTCCAGTAAGTCCTTCCAGACGTTGTCTGGTGGCGAGAAGCGAAAGGTTCGTATTGCTTGCTCGCTGGCGTTGCAAGATCTGGTCGCCAGTCGTGCCAGCAAGAGCATCGAGTTGTTTATCGGTGATGAGATTGACGATGCGCTGGATACTGCCGGTCTGGAGCGGCTCATGGGGATTCTGGAAGCTAAGGCTCGTGAGCGCGGCACGGTGATGATCATTTCCCACAAGGAGATGAAGTCGTGGTTCCGGGAAATCATTACTGTCGAAGTGAAAGAGGGGCGTAGCTATGTCGCTTAATCTGAGCCGCACGCAGTTCTTGCAGATGTTCGCCGTAATGCAGTCCATCAGGTTGATTAACTGCTACACCGCCGCCGACGTTGCCCCCAGACTTGCCTGGTATAACAGCAATATTGAGACAGAGCAGTTTGTGGTGCTGACCAGTCTGCTGTCCGAGACGCCGCGGATGTCTAATCTGGAATCCATGCCGTCAGGAAGTACAGCCCCAATTCTGATTAATCCATTTGCGGAAGGCGGTTATCTTCCTCACTCCGGGGCGGGGTTCGTGGTGATCCCGGAGACCGGTGAGCTGAACATTAAAGAGGATGCGCTTTACGGGGCAATGGCAGCGCACACCATCATGGCGTTCACTAATCTGATTCGAAGAGTGAATACACGGGCCGACCAGGTTGCCATGCCTGGCCAGGCCTTTTCCTGCATGACCCTTGATTGCGACGCGTATGGGAAATTTTCAAATCGAGGCAAACTGAGCTTCGATACTGACGATGGTAAGAGCGCAGTGATAGAGGTTTCTCTGCCACACGTGTTCCGCGTGAACGCGAGAGCCTCACGTATGCTGATCGACATTATGTGTAACTTCATCGGCCAGAGCATGATGGACGCAGATATTGAGTCAGGTGTGCTGACGAGCGATAGCATTCACGTGGTAAGCCGTATTCCAGAGCCTGCCGGCAAGGCCCATGCAAAGAGCCTGGAAGAGAAATTAATGGAATGCCCGATATGGGCAACATGGTAAGGAGATCTGTATGAGTAAAATCATCCGTGTGGTTGGTGTCGACCCCTCAATGAGCAACTTTGGCCTGGCTATGGGGACACTTGATCTGGAAACCGACAAGCTGAGCATTCATGGGCTGACGCTCGTGGAAACCAAAGCAGGTGGTAACAAAAAGACGGTTCGTGTTAACAGTGACGACCTGCGCCGCGCCAATGAAATCTGGCGAACAGCGAAACCCATCATCGATCAGGCGCATATGGTGTTCTGCGAGTTGCCGGTTGGTAGTCAATCAAGTCGCGCTCAGACGTCATATGGGATTTGTATCGGAGTACTGGCTTGCGTCGATAAGCCACTGATTCAGGTCACGCCAAACGAGATAAAGCATTACGTCGGGAATAAACTGACTACGTCAAAGGAAGAGATCATCCAGTGGGCTACACAGAAGCAACCAGATGCCCCATGGCTTCGCAGGAAGCAAGCTGGCAAGGAAGTGCTCGTCAACAAGAACGAACACCTTGCAGACGCCATAGCATCGATTTACACCGGTATGCAGACTGATCAGTTCCGTCAGGTTCGCGACGTCCTTTCCGGGATTCTTTAAGCCTGAATTGATAGGTAACTACTTATTTACTAATATAAGACCACGGATAAAGTGGCCTTTTTAATGGGTAAGATATGACAAGGATCGTTAAACGCAATGGCTCAATTGAGCCGTTGTCAGAAGAGAAAATTAACCGCGTTCTGATGCGCGGCGTAGAGAATATCCGCAACGTCAGCGCTGCTGCCGTGTCTTCAGGCGCAGCTGCGTCCATCTTCGACGGAATGACCACCAGACAGTTGCACGAGACACTGGTGAAGGCAGCTGCTGCACTGACTACTCCCGCTACACCGAACTACTCACGCGTTGCCGCACGGCTGATCATTTCCGGGATACGAAAAGACGCTTTTGGTCAGTATGACTACCCGGTGTTTTATCGGCAGATCATGAACGGTATAGACAAGGGCGCATACGATGCCGGGCTGCTGAAATCCTATGAGATTGAGGAAATTGAAGAGCTGGGGATCTACATCAAACCTAAGCGCGATGAGCTGTTCGATTATGCCGCGACCGTTCGTCTTCTTGGCGAATATCTGGTGCGCGATGGAGTGAACGCACTTCCCATTGAGGGGCCGCAGCACGTCTTCATGCTGACGGGTATGTGTCTGTTCCAGAGCTGGGAAAACGGAAACGCAGGCAAAACCCGCATGGAGATGGTCAAGGCTTTCTATGACTTAACCAGTACGTTCAGGCTGTCTCTGCCAGCGTCAATCATGACGATTCGGGATCTGGGACGAGTACCCGGCTTCCCCGAGATCGAAGTGGATGCGATGGCCTGGATGAAATGCTGGCTGCTGTCAGAGTTATCTGTTCGCTGACCTTTGAGCCGAGTATTACGATTTTGTGGCCTGGTGCGTCTGGGTCACAATTGACGCATCAAATGAAGTACGAAGGAAAACAAAGAAATGAAATTTACGAAACTGACCGACCATCTGAAATTAGCTGCTGACAAACTGATTGGCTTCAAACCGGAGCCGTATGAACTGAATCCAGGTTATGGGCAGGCGACAGAAAGCATTTACATGATGGTTGACCAGTTCCATGCGCTGTTCCAGCATCCGCGCCGCGTCATGCCAGAACCGGCATTATTGCGACTGCGTGCGAAGTTAATCCACGAAGAAGCTGTTACCGAGGGTATACCGGCAGCAGAGAAAGGCGACATGACTGCGCTGCTGGATGCGATGGCAGACTTTCTGTATGTGGGCGTTGGAACAATGGTGGCTATCAAAGGTGGTATTTCCACAGGCATGACCTATTACACTCAGGAGCAGAGTGTCGATCGTTTCATCCATACCATCATGGTTCCGGGCAATACCGTATATCAGGACATGGCTATCCCGTTTGAGGAAGCGCGAGAAGCGGCAGAAATGCTGAATGCACTGGCAGACAAGCTGGAAACGAAGAAGGTAAGCGATTCTGAACTGATTCAGGACATGCGTCGTGTGATGAACAAGATCTACGTTGCGTGCATGATGACTTACCGTCTGGCTGATTTCCTCGGCATCGACATCGTCGAACTGGTGGCCGAAATCCATCGTTCCAACATGACGAAACTGTGGCCCGCTGATGCTGAAGAGCGTCGTGTCGCGGTTGAAAACTGCAAATACGCCAAAGAGGATCTGGGCTTCCGCCATGCAGAAGGTACGGACATGATGATTGGTTTCCGCCTCTCAGATGGCAAAATACTCAAATCTCCGACCTACAGCGACGTTGACCTGACGCGTTTCGTTGACAAAGCGAAGGCATCATCACTGTATGAGATAGTGAAAAAAGATTTGTAAGTACAAACCTATCATTATATATTGTTTGGGCGTGTTTTATTGTCCAATATTAATATTCTTCAAACAGTTTTGGTGGCCTGAGTGCCACCATTTTTTTTGTCATAGAACCCTAGTCTTGCAGGCTTGCTCTGGCTAAACTTATATGTAGATATGTACTTACTTATCATTTGTGAGGTCTGATTTGTCTATCCTTCTTAATCGTGAGCATACCAATGGTCAGCTTGCCAATTCTTCGTATGCAAAAGTCATTGAGACGGTACTCAAGAGTGGCGTTCATGCCGACGATCGCACCGGTACTGGTACTGAGAGCGTTTCCTACGTGCCGTCTTTCTACATGTTGACTGGCGGTTCTGTTCCGCTGATCTCAGGAAAATCCGTCAATCTCAAGCCGCTGCTGGTGGAGCTTGAGTGGTATCTCAAAGGAACCGGCAACATTCAGTTCCTGAAAGAAAACGGCGTGAAAATCTGGGACGCATGGGCTGATGAGAACGGGGATTTAGGCCCGGTCTATGGGAAGCAGTGGCGCCGCTGGAATGACACGCGCATCATTTCCCACGACGAGTACCTGAGAAAACTTGAGTTGTACTGTGAGCGTGGCTACAAGGTTGAGGGTTATCTGGGCATCAACGAAAATCGCGTTGTCCTTTCCCGCGAGATTGACCAGTTGCAGTCCATTGTCGACAAGCTGCGAACCAACCCGACAGATCGTCGTATCCTGCTGAACGCCTGGAACGTTGGCGAACTGGAAGATATGAGGCTTCCACCGTGCCATTTTGTCTTTTCGCTGTGGAGTCGTGAGCTGGATTTTGAGACCCGACTGACGATGGCTACCGATATAGGCTTGCAGCACAATCGCCACGGCCACGAATCCATCTACACGCAGATGTTATGCCTTCTGGGTGAACAAGGCGGTATCTCCGAACAAACGCTGGATGAGCTGGGGATTCCGAAGCGCATTCTGAACTCCTGCCTGGTTCAGCGCAGTGTCGATACCTTCGTGGGTATGCCATTCAACATCGCCGGATACGGCATCCTGACGCAGTTTATTGCGAAGATCACCGGCCACATGGCTGGCGCATTCGTGCATTTTGGCTTTGATGTCCATCTCTATGACAACCACAAAGAGGGTGTGCAGGAGTTGATGGAACGTGAAGCGCCTGCTGAGTCAGATCCGATTGTCATTTTCCCACATGAATGGGCCGAACTGGACGACTTTAAATGGGATGGCGTGCAGATCTGCGGCTATACCCCTCTTCCGTGGATCAAGGTTCCTGTGGCGGTGTGATATGGCCAGAGGTATGTACGTATTGTGTGAGATTGAAGGTGTGCTGGCGAGGGGCAACCATCGAAAATCAGCGTCTGACAACGATGCTGGCGCACTCATTGCCGGTGATGAACTTATCTTCCCCACCAGCCGAATGCTTCGTGGCTTTGCGCGATCTGGCGCGGAGATTGTGCTTATCGACAGCCGTTCCGCTTTACTCGAATCACCAACCAAACGCTGGCTGAAAGACTTCGGCATCGATTATGACTGGCTGCACCTCAGAGCGCCAAACTCCAGCTATGAGTCGCTGATTAAGCAAACACTTACCGGGCATAAAGGTGATCTGCTAATCGCTGCACTGGTGCAAGACGCGCGGCTACGTTCCGCGCTGGCCGGCTACCACCAGCGTCCTGTTATTTATGAGGTAAGCCAATGAAGATGATTGCAGCTGTTGGCCGCAACTACGAAATCGGCATTGGCAGCGAACTCCCCTGGCGTTGCCCTACCGATCTGAAACTGTTCAAACAACTCACCAAAAACGCCACTGTCGTGATGGGACGCAATACGATGGAAAGTCTTAAACGACCGCTGCCAGAGCGCCACAACCTCGTTCTGACGCGTTCTCGTGGGCATATCCCCAATGGCTTTTACCCCGTTAATGTGGAAGACGTTTTGAAACTGCCAGATCCGGTATGGGTGGTTGGCGGTGCCCAGATTTACTCACTTTTGATGCCTTACGTGGATGAGATCTGGTTGTCACATATGAGCGTCTCTGTACCAGGTGCGGACACGTTCTTCCCTGCGACAATGATGCGTTCACTTGGCTTTGTACCTGTGGATACGGCTTATACCCAACGTGAGAGTGAGGATGAGCCTGGCTTTTTGCAGATCGTTTACAGAAGGTCGTAATGGATTACCGGATTGGGATCACTGGTGCTCAGGGCAGTGGCAAAACAACCCTGGCAAAATACATCGAGGAGCATTACGGCATTCCGTATGTGGATGCCGGTGTCGGAAAGCTGATGAGTCGGCTGGGCGTGAAAGTGGGCGAACAGATGCCGCTCTTTGAACGACTGCAGGTACAGCAGGAGATCGCAAAACACATCGAGATGATCACACGGGGTGTGGAAGGCTTTGTTATCGATCGCACGCCTGCGGATGTCATGGCGTACACACTGGATCTGGTCGGTCAGACAAACGAAGACCGTTGCATCGAACTGGCGCTCGACATTGAGCGATTCTGCCACCAGACCATCGTCACCAACTTCAATGCTATTGCCGGGCTGCGTCCGGGGGTCGAGCTGAGTGACGACGACCGTAAGCGAGCACAGCGGGGTTCTCTGGACCGTCTGTATGTGGCGCGTATTGATGCGTTGATGTGCGGCGAACTCACCAAGATTAACTCTCTGCCTCAAATTGGCGATCTGCAAGTGTTCATCATCGCGGATAAGTGCCGCACCGTTGAGTCACGAGCCAGATCGGTCTTTCGTGTCCTTGACCGTGTGGCCGAAAACATCGAGCGCCGCTTCATTGGTCGAGTAACCGTTCACTGACAGTTGTTCCCCTGTTAAGTATTGCGACAATAAAACACGCCAAAAGAACGCAGGAAAAACAGAATGATAGACGAACTTCCCCTGACTGATGAGTTGAATCGGAAAACGATCGAAGCGCTGATCCGCATAGCGGACGAGCAATCCCGCTCTCTTATGAGCGATCGGGAAGCGCGTCTGGCTGTCCGTGCCGTGTTCGAGTCCGTACAGGGACTTGTCAGTGAAGACGTTGGTGAGGCCATAAACGTTGCGATGTCACAGTTCAACGGTGGCACAAAACGTCCTCTTTTTCCCATGCACCTCAGACTCGCTGGCGGCGCGGTGCTTTACATCTCCGTCTGTCTCGAAACCAATCAGATTAACGTCCTCAACACCACGACAGGCGAATGGCGTGCGCCGGTTGTCTGCGAAACGGGTGAGGAAGCATTGAAAAAAGCCGCTCAGTTCGTGCGTAGCGCACTGCTGAAAGGCGCAAAGAAGTTGTAAGGAGTAGCAATGACCACGATTGTCGGTGGCGTAGATATCGAGTCCACCGGGCTGGACTATACGTCAGGCCACAAAATCATTGAAATCGCCATTACCCGTTACGAACTGGAAACCCAGAAGCACATCGACAGCCTTGAAATGCGCTTTAACCCACGTCGAAGTATCGATCCTAAAGCGCAGGCGGTTCATGGTATTTCGCTGGAAGAACTGGCTGTGGAACCACTGTTAGCAGACCACGCAAAGCACATTGCCGCATATATGGGCGCCTGTAGTGCATTGGTCGCACATAATGGAGAAGCGTTCGATATTCCTTTCATTCGTCACGAGTTCAAAGGCTATGGTGTGACGCTGCCGGATATCCCGCTGGTGGACTCGATGCTGGAGGGATTGTGGGCTACGGAAGACGGCAAGCGTCCACGTCTGGAAGAGCTGGCGTTCTCACTTGGATTCACTTACGACCGTGAGAAGGCCCACAGCGCTCTGTACGATACTGACCTGATGATGCAGTGTTTCTTCAAAGCCAGAGAGAAATACGGTTTCTTCAAACTCCCATTCGAAAGCGCCTGATGGCGCTTTTTCTTTGCCTTCAGTTCTTCTAACTGCCTGTAATTATGACTTTTCCGCCTGATAGGTTTTGTCAGAATACACTCACCAAATGCGGAAACGCTTAATCGAAGGAGAAACACATGAGAACCACCGTTAACACTGTTAAAAACGATGATCTGGACGAACTGACGGCTATGCTGCAATCGCTGGATGAGCCTGCATCAAATGCGGCGAAAGCGAGTGGCGTTGATGAGATTGACGATCTGCTGGCAGGCCTTGATGACGGAATTGCCAAACCCGTTGAAGTGGTGGCCGATGAGGTCCTTGCCGCCGATACGACTGAGGATATGAGTAGTGTCTTCGAAGCGCTGGAGACAGAGCACGAACCTGAGCAGCTTGTTGAGCCAGAACGCGATCTGATGGCCGGCGTGTGTGCGGAGCCGACGTCAGAACCGGAATCCATCATTACCTCAGTCGAGTCCCGGCAAGACGCGGCCGATGATAAAGCCGAACCTCCGTCAGAAGCTGTAAAGCCAAAACCCCAGACTGAACGGAAGAAAACGGAGCGCACGCCTGGCAAGCCACGCTTCACGCTGGAAGGCAAAGACGAGTCGTTCTATTCCGCAGCCGGTCTTGAGAATGAGGTCTTTAGTGCGGCTTTCGAAAAGGCGCCAGTAAAAGCGAAAGACAAGATCCTGAATCTCCTGAACTGGTTCAGTGGCGGCCCGGAGATCAGCGTATACACGGTTATTGCTATGCGTCACCTGCTTGAGTCGAAATCGGCAACAAGTAACAGCATCAAGCTCGCGCTCATGAGTAACCCGGATAAACCCTACCCTCTCAGCACAGCCTCTACTCAGGCTGGCCAGATGATGGCTGTTTTCCCGGCGACAGGTATCGCGCTGCGGGAGGGTGGGAATCTCACACTTAACGAAGAGTCCCCGATCGTCAAAAAATTCGTTGCGGAGTATTCTATTGGATGATGTTCCCCTGCCAAATCTAAAGCCCCCAGAGCGCTTTCACATGCTGGGTAAGCCAATCGCATATCCAGCATTGAAAAAACGCGCCAGTGAGCTTCCCGTTAGCTTTCTGGCGCGTTTTAGTTTTATTTGCCATAACTGCATTGAAATGAAAAAATAGGTATGTAGTTACCTATTGAGTTGAGCAATGATCGCAGCAGAGAAAATCAAGAAACGGGAGCGCGATGCCGCTCTGCGTGACCTCTGGCGCACACCACAGTGGTTGTTTGTCGCCATTCAACGATATACAGGCATAAAGTTCGATGTGGACGTCGCCTGTAACAAGGATAACGCACTTCTGCCGGTCTATATCGGCGTGGAGCGCGATGCTCTCAAATGCAGTTGGGGTGAACCCGGAACGATGGCGTTTCTGAACCCGCCCTACTCCAGAATCACACCCTGGATTGACGCGGCTATCCGCGAACAAACACGTGGCGTGACAACGGTTATGCTCATTCCGCAGTCCCTTGATACACAGTGGTATGAACGTGCCGCGGAATTCGCCAACGAAACGGTCATCCTGTCTGGTGGGCGCGTAGCGTTCGTCGAGCCTGACGTTGAACTCGGGCTGGTGGAAGTCAACGTCAATCCCGGTGGCAGTATGCTCGTCATCTTCCGTGGCTTCTGTCAGGACGCCGGGCATCGCATCAGCAAGATACCGCTGGCGGTAATGAAAAAGCTGGGTGGGTACGATCCTGCCAGTGTTATCAGGAAAAAAAGACCACCTAAGAAGGCCGCTTAAACACCAGTCTGGGAGTTGTTTGTGAACCTGTTTCCGTATATATAAATAATACAGTACTTATTATTAATTATACGGAAGCAGGCTTTTTCAGGACGACAACTCCCAGACCGTTATCAAACTCCGGAACAGCGTAGAACCCCTCTCCAGACGCTCTAGAATCAATTTTATGAACCACACTAAGGAAAACTATCATGGTATACCCGACGAACGTCGTAGCGCTCGTTGAGAGCGACTTTCTGGTCAAAGCACGCGACATGATGAAAGATCGTGATAAGGCCTTCAGTCTCTATGAGTGGGCGCTTAAGTGTCTTCACACAGGGGAGCACAGAGAACTGGTGGAGCAACTCATGGGAGAGCTGATCAACGAGGTCTTCGCCCTGAACGTTCAGCTTCATGGTCGAGAAAATAATCAAACAGTTTAATAGGTAAGTAGTTACCATTTAAAACGCAAATTGCCAGTGGTAAAATTACCCCGCTTCCGGACACATCCGGAAGCTCGACCTGATGGGTGGGGGATAGCGTCACTGGCGTCAGGTTTAAAAAAGCTCACTACCAGCGTAGAACCGGCACCGTTAAGGGGTCGGGGAAGGGGGAACCAAAGTGAGCAGAGAGAAGGGTCACTTTATGATTGTCGAGTCTGGGATGTTTCGAGAGGTTGAATCCAGTACTCCCCTTCATAAAGTGTGGGAAGATCTCGGTTCTGGGGTGCTGTCATCCATAACTTCCCAAGCCTGAGCTGGCAGTAGACTTAGGTCATAACTTTTCAGGTTATGTAACGACCAGGTTGGTGAGGAAATTTTGTACTCACCTCCCTGGGAAAGTATTACCTGAAAAGACAACCTCTCACTTCGTTCGAGGTGAACTTCACTCACTTCGTTCGTTCAGTTCAGGTTAATTAAAACCTGTTCTGGGAAGTAAGTCTCTTTTAAAAAAACTTTAAATTTAAATAGTTAATACACGCACGCGTGCGCACACGCGCGAGGAAAAAAACGTCGCGGCGCGCGTTTCTGGAGCCACTATGACGACCAAGACCCCAGCCCGGCAAAAAACTGGCTGCCGCCCAAAGTCTGAAGCCAGACGCCAGACCCACCAGCAGATCCGCACCAACGTCAAAACGCCTGTAGTCGAATTCAATCCCCAGCTTAAAACTGTGAAAGTCTTCAGCGATGGCTCTTGCCTTAAAAATCCGGGCGGGCCTGGCGGATACGGTATCGTTCTTCAGTATCGTGAAGAAGAACGTGAGCTGTCTGATGGCTTCCACAGCACCACTAATAACCGGATGGAGATGATGGGCGCTCTGATGGCGCTGGAGCGTCTCAAATACCCCTGCAACGTGATCCTGCATTCAGACAGCCAGTATCTCAAAAACGGTATGACGCTCTGGATGAAGGGCTGGAAGCGTAATGGCTGGATGACGTCTGAGAAGAAGCCAGTTAAAAACGTCGATCTCTGGAAGCGCCTCGATGTGGCCGCCAGCCGGCACAATGTCCGCTGGAAGTGGGTGAAAGGCCATGATGGTCATCGCGAAAACGAAATGTGCGATCGGCTGGCTAAGATCGCCGCGTATGCTGCGGCTGAAACCCCTCACAAACGAGATGTCGGTTTTTTGGCACAAAATAATAAGTAAGTATTTACCTATTGTATTAATTCAGGTATCTTATCCGTCGTCAGGATGACGACGTACCGGCAAGGTACTGTTCCAGGATGGAACGCAAACAGGCGGCTGGCTATGCCAGCCGCAGCTCTTTCTGACACTGAATGGAATTCATATGGCTCGCCAAACGCCTCTCACCTCTTTCATCAAACGTCCTCGTTCAATACGTCTTGCTCTGGCCGAATTGCTTTGCGGTCGTGTTTCTGCACGTCTTGCAGAACTGGAAGATCGGGTGATTGCGCTGGAGCAACGTTGTGACGCTCAGGCGTTCGCCATTTCAAATCTGGGCACGATTGTCGCTGTCGAGAAGGCTCGCAAGTCTGTGACTTCTCGCATCCTGCGCCAGCACCAGGCTGACATGGAGAGTTCTCATGGAAAATTATCAACTCAAACGACTGAAACCAATGGCCTACGCACTCATTCTGGCGTCTCTGGCAGCGGTAGCCGTACCAGCCGGTCAGAGTCTGCTGATACCGGAACCCGTCAATCCAGCCACTTCAACCACCGCGACACCAGAATCCCCTCTGATCTCAGCGCCAGCGAAGCACAGCCCTTCTGTCTCTCTGGATGGAATGATGGTGGACAGCATTCTGCGACCTCATCCTGTGACTGAGGTGGTGGCATGAAGTTAAGTATTCAGAACATCTCTTCACTGTTCATCGGTCTCGCCATTTTGATGGCTGGCGGTTGGGTAATGAACCTGGCAAAGCTCATTTCAGGTGGCGATTTGCAATTTAATGCAGGTATGACGCTGGCGCGTGTCGTGGGAATTTTCGTTGTTCCGGTAGGCAGCATTCTCGGGTTCTTTTAACAGACCGCCAGTGCTGGCGTCCGCCTTTACGTGGCGTTTGTCCACCTTTTCAGTTACGCCACAATAACGACATCAAGAAAACAACTTGTTTAAAAAGATAAGGAAAAACACATGTGCCAGAAATGCAAAGCAGATAACGCCAACATTGAGAAAATCATCAATGAAGTCGGCGCACGTGAGCTGGTGGAAATGCTGGGTGCTGTTGTCGGCCATGAATCCATGCCAGAAATTGAGCGTGTCTTTGCCGTATTAAAGTTTTCCAGCCTGTTTGATGAGCCGATGCAGATAGTGATGCTTGCTCGCCATCTGGGTGAAGCGTATCTGGTCGAAAAAGATCGCGCCGACAAACTTCAGGCGACTCTCAATATGGTCAGTGAGCCGAAGTGCTCTCCGGTAATGCCACGAACAGATGAAAGCAACCCCAGCAAAGATAGCGAGATTGCCGGTCTGAAATCTTCTCTGGCGATGCTGATGACTGCATTCAGAATTATGGCGGCTCAGGTCGGGTACAAAATGCCTGACCTGAACAGTGAAGATCCGATGGCCGTGAAGAAGCTGTTAGGCGAAATGGCAGATCAGTTGACCGGCACGATTGACCGTCTCGAAGACATGATGCGTGAACTAACTCATCGTCACGACCTTACCGAACAGCCGCACAAAATGCAGCAGGTACGCCACTAATCTGCATTGGCCTATACTTTTACAGCACAGAGCTTCACCTATGCTGACAGGTAGCTCTGTGCCAGATAGTGGATGTTGAAATACTCAGACTGAGCTTAACAATGTGCAGCAAAGTTCGACAGCAGCGTTCGTCAAAATATTATGTATAAAGAGAACATGAGATACGTTAAGAGTAAAAATGGCCACACAAGGTGGCCATTTTTAACCTTTCAATGGTTTAGAGCGATTTTTGCATTGATCAATTGGCAATTGACAGCATGTACAGAACAACCCGTCATTGCTCTGTATCTTCCTGATTTTCATAAAGTATGTTTCCTTTTATATGATAGAAAGTGATTTCATAATACCTTCAGTTTAATTATCGGCATGCATAGGCTTTTCTTTAGAGCAAATCTGAACGGTAAAGTCTTCATCAGTAATTTGAGCAATTGCAACTGATCCACCATCTTAAGAAGAAAGCTAAAGCCACCTCTTCTACTTCGCCGCTTCTAACAATATGTCACAGTTTGCATTGCTATAAGCCGCAATTGCTGCCCTGCCATTGTTGCTCGATTTGTTCATCTCTGGTACCGCATCCCAGGTAATGGCCTCTTGCGAGGAAAGATAGGTAGCAAAATCGATTATCTCTTTATCGCCGGTACTTGAAGCCCCTATGAGCTTCGAACCAATTCTCCAGTGCTTCAGCGCGAGCATTCTGAATGCATCGGCATTTGATTCCGGGATATCGCTGTGGTTGTCCTTGTGGAGGTTTGCAACCGTAGCATAGAGTCCGCACTTGATGTAGCTGGAAGCCTTGTTCGTTTCGGCATATCCATTGTTGGCATCATCAGCATGGGCGTTCATTGCGAATGCGCTGGCTAAGATCAGCAATATTATATTTTTATTCATTATCTCTTCTCAAAGTGGATTTGAATTGCATGGTACGTCTACCTGCGAGATAAGTCTTAAGTAAACTTAAAAAAAACTTCATTGCCGACATCAACCTTTACTTCTCTCTTTGTTACCTATTCTGTTTTGAGATAATAACGCCAACAAGAAAACAATTTGTTTAGTGGTGTAATTATGAATACAGCTCTTTCCATCATTGACTCTATCACTCCAGACACTCACATCGACTACCGGCAAGAGATGAACGTCATCAACGAAATTGTGGCCGAGTGCGAGAAGGAAATCGCCTTTATGCATCAGGTTCATGACTTCGTTTATGGCGATGAACGCCACAACATGATCAACCGGCTGCTGCGACTGAATCACAAACCAGATGACGAGCGTTCACGCTTCAATCGCCCCTGGCTGGACAAGGTCAATCTTGAGTGGGTGAAACAGAATATCTGGGCCGAATACTGGAAGAAGGTCACGGATATGACCAACGTTCTGCTGATTATGCCAGCTTCCCGCCGCGACGAGTGGCGCGAGCAGTTCATCGAGGGCAAGCAGGAAACCATCAGGACTGACAGAACCGGCTACCAGATGAAGGTGAAGGAATTTGTCGGTGTGCCAGAGTTCAAAGCAGAGACGGTCATCCCAACGATGCTCAATCTGCTGAATGACAGGCACAAATATCTCTCTGAGCGCGTGTATGGTCTGTTCAAGGCACTGAGTCCTGCTCACAAGACCAATAAGACGAACGGCTTCAGCGAGCGTCTGATCATCGCCAACTGCATTTCCGAGTTCTGGCGGGACAGCGTCAGCGTGAACTACCGGAAAGAGGACTACATCGACGATCTGCGTGTCATGCTTCATTTCTTCGCGCACAAAGAGTTCATTACCATCAACCGCACAACTGAGATGCTATCAGCTGCGTACCGGGCAAACGGCTGCCAGACCGGTGACTGGATGAATGTCGACGGAAACCTGATGCGGGTTAAGATGTTCAAGAACGGCAATGTTCACTTTGAAATCCACCCAGATGTCGCCTGGAAGCTGAATGAAGTGCTGGCGTACAGTATGCCTGCTGCCATCCCTGCCCCCTGCCGCACTGCACCCAAAACGCGGGCACCAAAAGAGTTTGGGTTAATCCAGAAGACGATCTCCGAGCCGGTTCGTACTGTGCTGCGTGACGGGCGATTCAGCAAAGACAAAGGTGTCTGGTACTTCTATGATTCGAGCCTCCAGAAGACGCAGGTAGAAGAGCTGGAGCGCACTCTGAGCTCCATTGGCGGCGTGCAGGATAAAAACCACTGGCAGTTCCCGTATGACATCAGCCATACGCTCAATACGATTGTGGCTACCGGACTGATCCCGGATTCAAAGTCGCATCAGTTCTACCCTACCCCACGAGTGATCGCTGAGTATGTCGCCAGGGCCGTTGAGATGAAACCGAATGAGACGCTGCTGGAGCCGGAAGCCGGGCGTGGAGATCTGCTTGCTTATGTAGACACCAGTCCGGAAAACGTCACCTGTATCGAAGTCGCCCCGCTCTTTGCGGACATTCTCCGTGGCAAGGGCTACGCCAACACGGTCTGCTGTGACTTTATGAAATGGTCAGAAGATAACGCAGGGTATCAGTTCGACAAAATTGTCATGAATCCCCCCTACTCTCTTGGTCGTCACAGAGAGCATACGCTGGCTGCGTTGGGTCATCTTAAAGTTGGCGGGCGTCTGATAGCCGTATTGCCGGGTGATGCGCCAATTCTGAACTGGATGACGCTGGATAATTACGTCTACGCCAAAGGGAAGTCGTTTACAGACGAGTTTGAAGACACCGGAATCACTGTCAGCGTATACGTTTTCAAACGCGTCAATTGATAGGTAAATACATACCTATTTAAGGTACAATACAGCAGTAAGTTGCAACAGGAAATGCATTGGTAACAACCTGAACAGGAGTAATTTCAGTAAACCATGAAGTTAGGAAACACCCTTTCACTTTGTTTTACCGCCCTTCTGGAAGGATTTACCTTTCCCTACTGCCCTCTCTGGGATAAGGCGCTTAACAAATTGATGGATGAGGGAACGCTACTCAACGTAAAGCACGGAAACGTATTGTTCGAGCACGATACTCAGCTCTATGCGGTTTCTGTCGGGATTAAGTTCCGACACTATGGGCATCTTGTTGAACTGAATAATGCGACTATCCACGAAAGTGTTATGCGCCGTCCGTCGTTCCGCACGATGGACAAGCTACAGCGATTGGTCAATGAAGCAGAGCGACGAGAGGCTGAAGAAAGAGAGCGCGAGCTACAACTGATGATTGAACCTCTCCTGACTAAATGAATAAAGGCCACAATTAGTGGCCTTAAACAATTTGTTTTCTGCCTTTTCTTGTGTGTGAAAATGACTACATCCAGAAAACAACGGAGTTAAGAATGTAACGTATATCCAAAGCCCATATGTTTGCCGCTGGCGCTCATGGCGGCATTGGCCAGAAAAGAAAATATACCGGTGAAGACTACATCAACCATCCGGTTGCTGTCCGCGAGATTGTTGCCTGGCATGGTGGCACCGTTGAGATGCAGATCGCGGCGCTTCTGCATGATGTGGTTGAAGACACCCATGTAACCATAGAGATGGTTCGTGAGCACTTCGGTGAGCATGTAGCCGAAATGGTTCTGACGCTTACCAACAGTGCCAGACCAGAAGACGGCAATCGAATACAGCGCTTCATCATCAACGTCCGGGAGCTGGAGCAAAGCCTCGACATGCAGACGCGCATGATCAAGCTGGCTGACCTGCTGGACAATACCTCTTCTATCGTGAGTCGCGACCCTGAGTTTTCAGCTATCTACCTCGCAGAGAAAGAGCTGATGCTGGCCGTACTCTTTGACGGCAAGGAGATTGGTGCCGATGCTGGTGTTGTCGAGTACCTGGAGAAAAAAGGCATAGAGCATTCGTTGCTGATAAACGCCCGGGCGATGGTGACGAAAGGCATTGCCAGTCTGCAACCGGTACACACCAAACGTTATGAAAAACACAAAGCGCTGATCTGGGGCGCGTGGGAGGCCGCATGAAGGTCGAAAAAATAGATGTTCTTTCCTTTGTGCTGACGGATCTGGAGCGTCTCGACCCTGTACGCGTAATGATTGAAAACTACGAGCCGGGCAAAGGAAGAGTCACTATAACCTGCTACGGGAAAGCGTGGACTGCTGCCTGGTTCGCGATGGGCGGTGATGATGTGCAGACTTTTATCAAGCGCGTGAGCAACGATTATTTGATTGGTTGCCTCGACCCTCAACTGCAAAGCACGGTCGATGATGACAACGACGCCAATCTGCTTTTCGTGAAGTCCGAAATCATAAAGTTACGCAGAGGGAGGGAAATCGACGCAGAACTGGCTCGCAATATGTGGGACGAGGCAGAAAACGCTGATGACGTAAAAGAAAGTTGCTGCTGTTTCGGCGTCGGTAACGAACTGCTGAGTCTGTTTGGTGACGATACCGTGGTATGCCGGTTGGCCAACTGTACCAAACCCCAAATACCAATACCTGGAGCGTATTGTGAACGCGGTACGTGATGGGCTGAAAGAGCTTGACGATCAGGCGAGAGAAGCAATCGGTTAAGTGCTATAGTCAGGCGCTTTTATATTTATGGAGTGAATATGAAAAATATCCTACTGGCATCATTGTTGGCGGCATCGCCAGCTGCCTTTGCAGCCAGCTTCGACTGCCAAAAGGCTTCGACAGAAATCGAACACAAAATCTGCGATAACGAACGCCTGTCAAAATTAGACGAACAACTTAGTTCTACCTATTCTATCGTTCTCAAAGCGAACCCGGGGGATGCAGACACCCTAAAGACGGTTCAACGTCAGTGGATAAATATGCGTGGAAAACTCACTGATGATAAGGCTCTTGAGCTGGCTTATCTTATCCAAATTAATGGACTCAAGGGTTTGGGTGGTTCGGCCAGTACAGCGGTGGTCAATGAGACACCGAAGCCGGTGCAGAAACAGCCTGAAGTTCAGGAAAAGACAGACACAAAGCCGGCCAAGAACGGTAATGGCCTAACTCTGGAGTCGTTCCGGGCCAAGTATATTGAAGTTGATGGTGAGTACTACAGCACAACATCTCTTCCACGAGGTAGCTCGTTCTTGTTCACCTGCGCCAGTCGTATGGCCGATGACCAGGTAAATGTCTGGAAGAAGCACGCGGCAAAAGAGGGCAAGATCGACCTTTTCTTTGAGCTTGAGAATCGTATACATACCGCGCTTTTGAATGCTAATTTTCAGAAACTGAATAGTGATTTAACTAAAACAGGCATTTGCGATCTGATTACCGCTGTGCCGTAAGTAAGTTTAAGGCCACTCTTGTGGCCTTAAACAATTTGTTTTGTCGGTGGTTAAATTAATGGAACCCCAGGCGAACCAAATCCATTGGGCAAAAAAGACCCTCCACCCCTTCGATAGACACGCTGTCAGAACGGCGTAATTGCTCTTCTGATTTGCCTTCACCAATGATGTTCTTGATGACACCGGTAACCCCATTCGTTGCCACCATCACGCGACTGCCAATAGTGATAGCGTTACGGTTGCGATCGTAGGTTTTCATCGTTTCCTCCTTTCACTTGGGTCAAATCAGGTTTCAAAAATTGCCGTCTTCCATGTATGTGCGATTTGCAAAATCTCAAGTATCGAAACAAGTTGTTTTCACCACCTTGTTATTCCCTTAATCAGCAAAGTTGACCGGTATAGCAATAAATACTACTGTTTATATATACAGTATTAAGGGGTGAGAAATGGGAATCAAAGACTCAAACTATCAGATCGTCTATAGGGGCGAGACTCTTCAAAATTTCAAACCGGGGCAGTATGTATTCTTTCAACGTTTGAAGGAGTATGGCGGCGGCTACTGGCTGGGGAAAACACATGAGGATGGGTTCGAGTTCGTACTTGAGCAACCCACCTCATTAAACTACGGCATGAAATACCTGCTGAAACTGGATGATGTGGAGGCCAGATTTATGGAGTTCGTCGATGATGCCAACGACTTCAGATTGACCTGAGCACCCCGTAAACATCTTGTTTTCTGCCTTTTGTTATTTGAGATAATAACGTCAATAAGAAAACAATTTGTTTAAGGAGCTAATCATGTTTGGGACCGCAAAAGATATCATCGAAAAGCTGGAGAACTACCCAGAAGACGAGCCTCTGCTGATGGTGATGTGGCACAAGGAAGACGTCGGTGAAGTGCGACCTAACCTGACTGACGAGCAGTGCGTTCAGGTTATGCGAAAAATCAACGCTTGCCATGACGCCAGCATCGGCGTTAATTGGGATGTCATCGCAGACACGGCCGACACACTGTTTCCGAAGGAGATGGCCTGATGCTGAAACTCACCGAATCTTATAAGACGGCGGTGATCAGTACCGCCCACGTTACGGCAGCGGACTCTGAGCGACTACCCGTTGCCTGCTTTGACCCGCTTACCGATCGGGGACTGAATTGGGTACACGGCACGGAATACGGCTGGATTGTTCGTGCTGGTATGCGAGGAAATGACTGGAAAGAAGAACTGAGAGAGTTCGGCATTTCAGAAGAGACGATATCCAACATGCAGGCCATACTGGATGCCGGATATGATGCGGTACACTTTGACTGTGATGCAGAGCTGGTGGACGGACTTCCTGCCTGGGACTGGTAGACCAAAAACTACCAGTACTGGTGGGCATGTGTAACCGGAAAGTTGGTATTATGACGCCGCTTGTCATTTTGAATGGAATGGATGTAATGGAAGTCGATAACCTAGAAAAAAAACCGATAAAAAACCTCTACGCATGGCTCATAGCAATACTGCCTTTTGTTGTCAGTTTTCCGCCTGCTGAGTACGACAAATACGTTATGGTGGCGTCGTTTGTAGTCGGGCTTGGTCTGCTGGTGGCTGATCGTATGAATCTGACGGAGGCTGGCTATGAACCGCCATCATTCCTGTGGGGGTTTCTGGTTCCTCCCGTCTATCTCTGGAAACGTGCGACCGTACTTGGAAGCAACCGGCTGCTTTTCATCGTATGGATGTTAGCCTTTGCTGCATCGTTCGTTGTTTATAGCTACTCCAATGACTCAGCGCTTGAGGAGGCGGCTTGTCCCGTTGTCACCACAATCCTGAAAGAGAACAACGGGGTAGACGCATCGAAGTGCATGAAGGTCACAATCAAGGAGAAAGTTACGGATAAATTCTACAAGGCCACGGCTACGCTGGATAATGGCAATGATATCAATGTCACCATCGAGTTAACGAGCGACGAGAACTTCTACGTTCGGGTCCCAGATTACTATCTCAACAACTAAACATACTGAATGTAGATGGACAGATCGGCTCTTCACATGAGATACCTGAAGGTAGGGCCGATCTAACCAGGGACACTATTCTTCTATGGAACTATTTCAGTATCTTCAATTGCTATATCCTCAACTGACCCCTCAAAACTGCAAAATTCACTTAGCCAGCACGAATGAATATGGCGAAAACCCGATGCAGGAGTTTTTGAATAAGACGTTCGACGACTGGCAATGCCTTCAGAAGAAGCACTACTTCAATAAGCGGTTTGTCATTGCGTTGATCCAGACAGAAGAAAAAACGAGATGGCTTTATGCCGGGACTTTTATCTGCGAAGGTAGAAGCGAAACAAAGCTATGTATTCCCGACAGAACAACCCCTTACTACGTGTACAAAATGAGCGCCATTCCTGAGTTGGCCGAATATCGTGGTCGGATGTATGTTCGCGCAAGTCGCCCGCGTAACCATATGCTGGATGGTGGGACGTTGGCCGGAAAGATGCCAGTAATCGAGATTGCACCAGTATGTCTTTCTTTCGGCGAGTTCCCGGGCTACAAAAATGTGTCACTGAACAGAACCAGTCTGGGTACGATCATTCGACAGGAGCTTAAGTCGTGGAAAACAGCTCTGAGTATTGTCAAAGGCATCTATCTCCTGACTGATGTTGATGGCGAGAAGCTTTATGTAGGTCAGGCTAATGGCGAAGAAGGCATCTGGGGAAGATGGAAAACCTACTTTGAGACCGGTCACGGAGGAAATGTCGGCCTCATTGATGCGTTCGGAACCTGCGAAGAGGAAAGGCTCAAAAATGTCACGTTCTCTATTCTGGAGATCATGGACATCAACAGTGACGCCTGCGAGATTAACCGACGCGAATCACACTGGAAACGCATACTGCTTTCTCGCTCAGTAGGACACAATCGAAACTGAGCTCAGGTTCAGCGATATGAGAGTGTAATAACACCCATAAGAAAACAAGTTAATAAAGCATACAAATTTAAAAGGAGAGTTATGAAATACCGTTTGCTCAGTGTCCTTTTTCTGGGGATGTCGTTTTCGGCAACGGCTAACGATAGTCTGTATGAATGGACACATACTGCGCCAACTGCAACGCGAGACACTATGCTCACTTGCAATGCAGATCTTATCTCCGGCAACAAACTGACCACATTGCCCGGAACTGCTTATCTTGAAGGGACGGGTGAGCAGATTCTGTATGCGATATTACCGACATCAAAACCAGGCGAGCACCTGCTGGCATCTTTTAACGCCTGGGGTTTTACACCATTTGGACAGGTGCTGAGTCGTGAGCAATTCCGTAACTGGGGGTTGAATCATTTAGGAAGGTCCAACCTGGTTCATGGTGAAGTATCGGATTACACTTTTGTTGACTTAACGCCGCAGGAAGGCTTCAGCGAAATTAAACCGAAGGACGCTCTCCGCATTTACGGTTGCCAGAACCAGACGGAACGTCCGGCATGGACACGTGATAAGTCTGCACAAAAATATTTCGATGGGCTGGTCTATTAAGCGTAATCCCGTTGACATTGGCGGTCACAAATTGAGGATTTCTATAAGAGTCCGTTGATCGCCACTTTCCCCACCCCTCCAACCTATCCCATCCCAGGCGTGACAAGGCATTTAAGCCAATTACACCTATAAGAAAACAAATAAATAACACATCAACGAAAAGTCAACGCTTTCCCCTGATTTGGTCTAAAAAGTTGACGTTTTCCCACGCCATCTCTTATACCCAAAATCCTGCGCACCAGAATGCATCTCCCTGCGTCGATTACGTCAAAATCGACTCGTGATACCACCCAAAAACAAAGACGCTCAGAAACGCTCCCGTTGCGTTATATTGGATACCTAAACAAGTTGTTTTCAGGCATGAGAAAACAAGTTAATCACACCAACAAGAAACCCAGAGACGCCATTGCCCACAATCCCGGAAACACCCACCTCTTCCTTTCAGGCTACCGAAAAGACCCACCTCTTTGCTCCAGGCCACAGGACACCCACCTAATCTCCCCAGGCAACCGGGAACGCAGCTCGCGCACATAAACCCCTACATGCCATTCCCCAATACACGGAGAAGAACAGTCAGGACGGAACCCCGGACAAACCCAGACCGGAACAGGAGCCGTCGCAATCCCGCTTACCCACCATTACCCCGGAGGAGAATGCAAATTCCTGAATAGCAGGGAACGCCATTACTTCATTTGCGCAGAACAACAAAAGCACCCAGATGCCATTACCCACACTTCCACCGTTTCACGTGAACGAAGAGGAAAGCGCATCTGCCAATACTCCATATACGGAGAAGAACACTCCCCAAAACGACGAGAACACCCCAGGCGAAAACCCGGAGAAGAACCACGAAACTACATACGCCGGTAAAGAGAACAAACCACCCATTTCACCCACAGGAATAGTCGCCGTATAGAGCGTTATCAGGTGGAAGGTATATGCCCTCGTAAGAGAGGAAAATCACAGGAGGTATAAGTGAGATGGGGAGGAGGGGTATCGCCTCTTTTTCCGTAGAAATTCAAGCCATAGTTTTCATCCGCCGTAAAGTCATTTTCGACCCCAGCGGCCAGCTATTGAGCCATCCAGAGAAAAGGGCATGTCCCTGTCGGGATACGGGAGCGGCACCGCAGGGAAAAGGCTGGGGATTGTCAGGGAAACGGTGAGTGTCCCGTCATGGGGATCGGGAAAAGGCTGAGTACCGCTCCGGAAACGGGAACATCCCTGGATAGCGTGAGGGCGGTATGTCACAGGGCAGCCGCCAGCATCCGGGAAACTTACGGGAACGAGCCTTATTAGTCACTCGCCTGAAATCAGCGGGAAATGGTCTGTCCCGCAACATAACGTTGAGACCAGATCAGCTTCGCACGTTCAGAGCGGGAAGCCAGATCCAGTATATCGGGCTAAGGGTAAGCGTAACGATTTAGCCTCACGCTTTACTCCAGTATTGCACTGCCCTGAAACGCGTCATCTCTGTCGCCCCACAGATCGTCGATTGCTTCCTGTCTTGTCCGGAAGGGGCCGGAGACTCGAGGGGTTTCGGAATTATTGGCATCCAGCTCGGTGTAGATTTTCCCGCTCACGATAATGACTCTTCCGACAGGGATTCCACCGTGACTCAACACGCCTGAGTCTTCGTCCAGATGGAAGTAACCGTCGATGTAGTTATGAACGTCTTCCCTTTCTTCGGGAAGTTCTTCTCCGCTGTCCACCTTGTTCTGGAAGTCGGCGTAGTCTTCGTAATCGCTACCGTATTCTTCTTCTTTCATGCTCATGACAGTCCCTCGGAATAGGCCAGATACATACATAGCAATAAATCGGCAAATGCACATCAGCCTTTAAGTAAATCTTTTTCCCCTGTCTGTTATTGCGATAATAACACCAATAAGAAAACAAGATGTTTAGTTATGGGGGATGCGCACATGAACGTTTTCATTTGTCAGCACTGTGGCCGCGAGTATGACGACAATACAGTATGCACAGCTGATGATTGTCCGGGGAACGAAATCGTGATGCCCACGCTGGTTGAAGTCTGGAGCGTGGATTCACTGGCAGAGTGTCTGGATGGGGTAGGGGAGTCTCTTTACGGTAAGTTGTGGTCTTTTGTGCCCGCTGACGGAGAGACGCCAAAGGGGAAAGCTGTCTGGAACGAACTGACTGACGACGAAAAGCGTGAGTTGCTGGAAGCAATTAGCCAGGAATACCCGGACTTAATCTGAACTGAAGCGGCCACCAGCGTGTGGCCTTCTTAATGCGCTGGTGAAATCAGAAGGGGATTATCTTCTCTTCGTCGAATCCTGCCTCCGGCCACTCAGCGATCTCTTCAAAGGTCATGATCAGCGTGTGACCTCCGGGGGAGATCATTCGCGTCATCTTCACCAGCTTCCCGTTGTTTCTGTCCCGCCAGACGGTAACGGATTCTGAGCTGTTCGTCTCACTGAAACGGGCGAAATCCTGATGGGTGTGGTGGTTCTCCCAGCGGTACGACTCGCAGAACTTCCAGTACAGTTCGTTGCCTTCCTGCAAAGGTCTTTCGTCACCTTCGGGCTGGGATGCAAATCGCAATGTTTTCATTCTGGCCTCACTCATCGCCTGTGGGACACGCAGTATCTGCAATTTACCGCACACCAGCAAGGTGAGATGTGATCTGCACCAGCCTGCGGCCAGAAATGGCTGTTTCCAGCCTTGATTGTTTTCTTATGCCCTTAAACAACTTGTTTTCTGCCTGTTTTATATGGCGATAATACTCATATCGAAGGAAAACAAGGAATTAACAAGATGAAACAGAATCCAGCTCTCGAAAAAGTGGCAGAACGTGTACTGAACGACGCCTGCGTTATCCGCCTTCTTGGTTCAATGGGGGAAGAGATAACTGAACCATTCCCACACGAGATATCTGAGACTGCTCCCTTCGCATGGGGATTCGATGTCCTGACAGATGACACTCATCGCTATCTGGGAACCATCATGTGGGACTGGAATAATCGCGAACGCCCTCTCGATTTCTGCGCTGCCCATCTTATGAAATATCTCTGAACATAAAGCCCACCAGCCAGGTGGGTTTTAATTTTCTGACTGAACCTGCGGCGTAGTGCGAACCGCGACGTAATGCTTTGTGGCCTGTCCTGAATCCGTATTATTTACACCAGTTAGAAAACAAGTTGTTTACGGAGATGGTTATGAATAACGCGATGATTATCAAAATGAGTGAAGCGCAGCCGCGTAAGGAGAAACCCGCCGTGTTTAATCAGTTGACCCTTCTCGACGTCATCGCTAACGGGACAGCCATTAGACTTTTCAAAGAGACCCTCGCGTCATTTGAAAGCGGATCACGCACACGTTACGTGTTATCCGTCCGTCGCCAGAACGGAAGAGGGTGGCAGTCCAGACAGGATATATGGCCAGAGGGTGAGCTGGAGCAAGCGCTACTGGCAGCCAACAAAGTTGCCCAGCAGGAAATCCAGCGAGCTTCCCTCCTGGCAACAGCCTGACATGTGCAAAAGCGATTAGTCGACCTTACGACAGCCCCGTCCATCCTTCGGGGCTTTTTTGCCTCCTGATGAATCCCTCCGGCATCCGACCACCTGGTTGTTTACTCCATCCCGTAACCATCTTGTTTATTGCCTTTTCTGCATTGCGATAATAACCACATCAAGAAAACAAGTTGTTTAAGCATTGAGGAATTGCACATGAGCGAATTTACCATTACCCCGAAAGCTGAAAACGTATGGCTGGAATCCTGGCTTGACCTGTCACCGGCAGAACAGCAGGAAATGGATCACGTCGATTTTGATGAGCAGACCGACACTCGCTTTTTCCATTATCAGGACAGTGTTTATGACATTGCCGACTTCATGCGTGATGATCGCTTCCCGGAATGGCACGCAGGCTATCCACTGAATGCCTTCGCTATGCTGATGATCCGCGTTACTGACTCAGGCGATTCTATCGATATCGGTTTACTGCATTAAGAGAAGGGCCACCCATGCTGGTGGTCTACCTTGGTGCGAAGCCGGCTTCGGCAAGGCTCTTCTGCAATTTGGCCACCGCATCACTGATTGTATAGGCTTCATCGTCATCAACGGCACACCCTCGCATATCAGTCCAGGTTAACCGCTTCACGAGTTGCGCCAGTGCAAGCGCCTCTTCCTTGCTTAACGACAGATTGTCCAGAGTATCTAACATATCGCATCTCCTTTATCACCTACGGGCAAGATAGCACCGGTGGCTCTATAGATACACCAACCTCATCACACCAGGCAAAAAACACCCACCTCTTACCGCTAGGCAAAAAACAACCCTCCGACTCCCGCCAGGCTACCAGACGCCGAAACAGAGCGCTTGGACGCCTCATACGCGTAGCGATAATAAAGCCATTAAGAAAACAATTTGTTTAGAAGGATGTCGAAATGAACTTTATCGCTACTGTTAACACGCCCGCACATGGTCTCATCCACGTTACTTACTCTGACATCGAAAAGAACGTGCTGGGCGCCTGGCGTGACAATGTCACCGTAGAACTGTCCGGGAAAGAGAAACAGCAGATCGCCAGCGACATTATCTGTAACCGCCGCCACAAACGCGTATTCGAAAAAGCCTACGTCACATGCGCAGGATTCGGTGTGTTTATCTTCCCGGTACGCAGCGGTCGCTTCTGCCAGTCAAAACACATTGAGCTGGCAACACAAATCGCTGTGTGGATCTCAACAGAATCCGGGTTCGACTTCACCGTTCAGGAAGCAACGTCTCAGGGTGTGCGTATCGCTGATAATGCGCTTAAGTGCAAAAACGTCACCTATGAAGCAGGAATCGACTCGTGGAAAGTCACATGCGGGGACTTTGTCAAAGAGATGCACGTTAAGAACCGCATTATCATCCTGCCTGGCATGTAGGAGGGGAGGGGCTGGAAACGGCCCTTTCTTTTTGACCACCAGCTGCCGCAGGGAATTTCAGAAACGGCCAGAGACCGGTTCGTGTGCCGCAGGGGAAAGGCTCGATACCGTTCGGGGAAAGGCGACGTTCGCATTTATGTAGAAAAATAGCGCGGGATACGTCAGGAATGACACCAGAAATCGCGCAGAGTCGCCTGGGGATTGCTGGTGGGGGTTTCCGCCCCTGAGACATCCGGATAGCTTACGCGATGTGATTATTTATTTCGTTGGGAAATTACTGTCAGCGCGTACACGTTGCGCCAACGTGGAAATGATACGCGAGCGCCCACGGATAACGCGAGAATTGCCGACACGCCCCGAAGGATAGCGCGTATCACGTCGCCAGATATCGCCAGACGATCACGCCCACGACACGACAAAATAAGCGATACGCGAAAACGTTCTGTAACGCGCTATAACAGGATTTTAGTGTGGGTAATGGGTATGTACTGCTAAACATGAGAACGCGCACACCTCGCGTATTTATGGCGCTTATTTTTGGTCTGTTATGGCAGACTTCAGACAATAAAAAAGCGCGCCCACAATGGCGCGCTATGCAGATCATGAAACGAAAAAAGCGCCCATAGTGGGCGCTATTGTTTAAATGCTGTTTTGTAGTTTTCCGATCATTTCAGATAAGCGCAAATATTCACGTTTGCGCTTACAGTCTCTTTTGCTGTTAAGTAAATCAGAAAACGTAAAATTGAGTTTATCACGTTGCGCTTTCAGTTCGTCGATGAGTTCAAGTTTATAAGCGCGATATTTTGCGCGATATTCCGCGCGGATCTGGTCATAGCTAATCATGATTTTTCTATCCTTAAAACCAGCGCCCATTGCTGGGCGCTATTTCCATCAATTACGCTTTGAAGGACTCCGCCAGATAGTTATAAAAATCATTTTTGATAAAGCGATACTGCTGAGATCCGTTTTTAGCAGCGCCCATTCCTTTGATCTTCTCAATCAGTCCCAGACGTTCACACAGATTGATAAGCTGATTTGCTTGAGTGTATCCAGCGTCCAGCTTAATCTCACATTCTTTTTTCGCTTCATTCATCAAATCGAATACAGCGCCATTAGTAAATGTTTCCACTTCATCATTAATCAGTTCGATTAATGCGAAAACGCGAGATCCGGACATATCAGCGACTGAATAGACACATTTACCAGCTTTGATAGATTTAACCAGATAAACTAATTTTTCCAGTGAGTAACTGTTAGTCATCGCTTCACGGAAAAATACTTCCGGGGCTTGTTTGCTTGCTTTGATCGCGTAGTAGAAGACACCAGCTAATTTCTCATCATTAACAGCGTTTAAAACGTTGTTGGTGAAGTATGCAAGTTTTGTCGTCGCTGCAAGCATGTTAGCTTTATCTGCTTTTGTATGTGTCCCATTCTGATAATGATTGTTATACGTCTGAGTAGCATTGTTGGCTGCAACTTGCAATTCATTAGCGATAACTACAGCAGCGTCGATGATAGTTTTTTTAGAGATAGCAACGTTAGACATGATATTAATCCTTATGTAATATTGAAAACTTAATTTCTTATTTGTTTATCGTTGGCGTGTTCGCTTTCGATGTGATTAATTATCGACATGCAGAAATTAAAATCAAGCGATTTTTCGCAGGGAAGAGAAAAAATTTTATTCAATAAAAATCAAAGTCTTAGAAATAAATTGAATTTTCTCGAAGGTGTTCCCTAAATAAATTATAGGTTCTTGGTTTTGACCTTATATATTTAAGCGGGAATCAAGAGTGCATGATAATAAATATAATGGAGAGTGACCCGTAAAATAATAACCGGACTTTGCCGGTTATTACCCTTATAGATTTAATTTGCGGATTCGACTGCCTTGCGATTGGTCTCAAAGAGCGCGTCTATGTACTCAGCTGATGACTCGCTTGCGTTGCAGTCGAACATGGCCCTGTCTTCAGCCGAACTACCCTTACAGAGTTCGACGTTCTCCCCAACGGATTTACCTGCCTTCACTGCTGCCGAGAACTGGTACATGCAAACCGACACATTGGTGGAGGATGAACAGACATCATTCATGAGCGACTGGATAACAGGTTTGTAGTCCATAGCTGATACAGTCGCAGAGGATGCAAAGAGGATGGTGGACAGTAATAGTGCTTTCATAACTGACTCTCAAAACGGCAAAATTCGCTCCACCCAATCGAAGAGAACAACCATCTTTCGTCCGTCGCCAACGGAGAGAGTGACCTGGCAAGCGTCAACGCCTGACGACACACCTTCAATTTCACGGCCATCCGCCATGTAAACCCTTACGGATTTCTGCGTCTCATGAGCCTGACGACATATTTTGAAGAAGTCTCGGCGAGAGGGCCGATTGTCTACATAGTCGGGATGAATTGTTAGTCTGCCGGTGAAATCGTGGGATAGTCCTTCGGTCACACCTGATTCGATTGTGCTGATTCTTTCAAGTGGGAGCCTTACACGATTTTCTTTATCGAACGGGGCAGGGCAGAGGTCTACCTTGTTCCGTGAAGACATCAGCCCCTGAATGTACATGCAGAACACCTGACCGTCTTCTAACGTGACCCTTACAGGAATAAGCGACTTGCGCCAGAACATCAGCGACTTCTCCACGTTGGAGTAATCGCGCGGCCAGATTTCTGCAGGTATCCCGTAGGTAATGTCAGTTATGTTCGTCATGTTGTCACAGCGTAGTGGGTAGAAGATCGATGTCACCTGCATTGCTGGTGAACACACGGTACATTTTCACATCACCGCTTTTGGTGATTGTTTCACGTTCCTGACGTGCAGGGTTCAGTGCGCACAGCCCGGAACCGTCAAGGGAAGCCCCTACAATCCATTCTCCAGCATCCAGGTGGAAAGTGGCTTTTTCACCTGTTTCCAGTTTGGCAACGGTCTCACCATTGATAAAAATCGAAGCGGCACAACCAGAACCTACCATGCCTTTGTCCCGCATAACCACTAGTGTTGAAGCCGCAGGCGTCTGGTATTTAAAGATTCTTGACTGTGGTGCGGGTTGAGCTTCGGAGACCGAGATTGGGCGAGAAGAACAAGCGGAGAGTAGTAAAGTCGGGATAACAATCAATGGAAGTAGTGCGTGTTTCATAGTACCTGAACAATATCCTTATCAGTTGAACAAGCAGGGCGCATTACGCGCCATGCGAATCAATTAATACGTTTGAGAATGTCGGCCAGATCTTCTTTGGTCATGCCAGAGCTTTCGTAAATTTTCATCACCTTCTCGCGAGCTTTGGCTGATGCCTCAAGCGATGAAGCCGTTTTGTCAAAATCTGCCAGCGTCAAATTAGACAACACCAGATTGATGATGTCAGCCTTTGACAGCTTAATATTGCGTTCGCGCAGGCGATTTTGAAAAGACTCCAGCTTATCGTTCGCTTTTTCAGTCAGTGGAACCTGGCAGTGTTTTGCGCGTTTGTCGCTCATACTCTCTCTCTATTCAAAACGGAAAAATCGAAGGTGCTGCCAACCGGCAACACGCCCTCGGAAAATCCAGGCGTCGTGTCGATAATGTGTTTTCGCTCGTATGAGTGTGACATAAGATACTTATTACTTACGTCAATGAAGTCTGTTATGAAACACACATTCGCCTGGTTCTTTTTGGCCCGGAGACCGCGCCCGACACGCTGGCGCATTTCTACTTCAGCTTTACCGCCGCCACCCAGAATTACGGCGCCAACGCTAGGCACATCGACACCCACATCGAGAATTGTGGAGCCAATAAGAACATCAATTTTGCCTGCCGCAAGACTGTTAAGTTTGGCCTGCCGCGTAGACTGGTTCGATTCCCCGTAGATGAAGTCGGCGTTGAGACCGCTCTCTTTCATCATCTCCATCAGAATTTGGCCGTGACGTTTATGGCGAACCAGCGTCATGCAATTCAGACCGTGGCGTTTGTACATTAACGCCTCGCGTACAATAGCCTCATTTCGTGCCAGATTATAGACTATTCCCAACTGGTAGGCTTTCTGGTAAGCAGTACCCATGCCTACTCTGAAGTTAAGGTGTTTGGATGCCAGTTCTGCTCTAATCCGCGCCTCATCTGGGGTGTACGCGATTTTATGATAGAGAAAATAGGGTTTGGCTAAAATACCTCTGTCGATGAGATACTTCTCTGTTACTTTAATTTCAATGCGACCAGCGACCGCCATTAAGCGCATATTGGCTTCAGTCGAGTCTTTCATAAATGGCGTAGCGGTTAGTGCCAGACGATAATCTGCGTTTACGCAGAGCCTGGCGATATCGTAAAAGTTCGAGCCTGATGATTCGTGTGCTTCTTCCAGAATGAGAAGTGAAACACTGGAGAGAAACCGTTTAACCAGTTCACGCCGTTTCAGATGATACTGTTTTTTCTTCGCTGACGCGTCTCTCGGCGGCTCTTCGAGAAAACTTGCCAGAGTCTGTACTGTTGCAACGTTGATGTGTCGCGAGACCTGAAACTCACCAGAACCAATCACACCGACTTTCTGATCTTTCAACCACGGTTCGCCGTGCGATGAGCGGTAATCGATGGATTTCTGGAAGTTGTCTGCCATCTGGAACATCAAAACCGAACGAGTCGTCAAAAAGAGCGTCATTCTGCCGATACGTGCAGCTGCTTTACATGCCACGTTCGACTTACCGCCACCAGTGGCGATCTGCGCAATCATCATCCCTTCGCGAACCAGTGTTTCTACTGTCTGATCCTGATACGCATAGTCCGGATTGTATGGGTATGGGTTAACGACCGGGTTCGGTTTGCCCAGCGCGGGGGCTTTTTCCTTACGAACATGCACGCATTTGATGCCGGCTTTCAGTAAATTTGCCGCCACTGGCTTTGCAAACCCAGCCGGGAACGCATTTTTGCTCCAGTTGAACATGGTGCTGGTGCCTTTCCAGTCACCGGCTTCCACTTCATAGCTCAACATCTCCTGAACGAGCCGTTTTACGTTGTCATCAGCGCCAGAAATCAGCGCGTTGACGGCATTCGATACAATCCGAACTGTCATAAACCTCTTTCCTTCGTGCCTTTTGTATGTTAATTGGCTATTATAGTAAGTAAGTACTTATACAATGGATTGTATCAGGAAAATGAGCGTGAAAATTACGATTTTGCAGGTTGAAGTCGCGAACCTGCGTCCGAATCCCTGGAATACCAACTCGGTTGGCGCGCAAAACTTCGAAAAACTGAAAGGTTCTATCGAAAAGCTGGGATTTTTTAAGCCTATTCTGGCGCGGGAGCTGGGCGGCGGCATTTTTGAGATCCTCGGCGGCGAACACCGCTGGCGTGCTGCTATGGAGCAGGGGATTTCGACGGTTCCTGTCATCTCTGTGGGCAAAATCAGCGACCTGGTGGCCAAACAGATGTCTCTCGTCGATAACGAACGCTACGGCGAAGACGATCAGGTTGCATTGCAGCGTTTGATCGAAGAAATCCAGTCTGATCTCGACTACCGACTCTCCGATATCGCCCCGTATGACGATGAAATGGCGGCAACACTCGCCAAAGCGTCGGTTATCGACCTCGAAGCGCTGGAAGCGCTCTCCCGTGGTGATGATGAGCCAGTTGAGAAGGACACACGCGAGAAAATTGAACGCGTTGGCACCGAACACCAGACGATGCGCTTCAAAGTCACGTTTGACGCGTCTGATCGCGTTGCCGACACCATCAAAACCATCATCAAAGAGCAGGGCATCAATACAGGCAACGAAATGGAGAACGCCGGTGAAGCTCTGGTGTGGCTGGTCGACAACTACAAGGAGCGTATGTGATGACCAAAAACTTCGAAATCGTCTACCGGGACCCGGCAGAACTCATCCCGTATGAGATGAACGCTAAAAAGCACGACGAACAGCAGATCCGCGATCTGGCTGCCGCCATCAAAAAGCGCGGTTTTGACCAGCCGATCACCGTCGACAGGCACGATGTCATCATTACCGGCCACGGTCGTCGCGAGGCAGCGCTTCTGGCAGGTCTGAAACGCGTGCCGGTGATCGTTCGTGATGATCTGAGCGAAGACGAAGTGAAGGCAAAGCGTCTGGAAGACAACCGTCTGTCCAGCATTGACTACGACGCCATCAAATTGCAGCAGGAACTGGAATTGCTGGTGCTTGGCGACGTCGAGGTCTTCGGTTTTGAAGAGCGCGAGCTTAATGTGCTGGTCGGCAGCATGACCGAAGAGATGGACACCGGCTCACTGGTGCTCGATCTGGGCGAAGAAACAGAACGCCAGAAGGAAGAGCACAAGGAAATCAGTAGCGAAGTCGCCGCAGAAGAAGTCCGCGTCATCGACGTATTGGGCTTTAAAACGCTCCCTGCTGGCTCTGCCATCGTGGTGGGGGATTTGCTTGCCCACATGGAAGAAATGACGGGAGAGAGCGGGGTAGACGCTTTCGTAGCGTATGCGGAGAAAGTTTCGTCCGGGGAGCTGGCTGCATGAGCAAATACACCATCAATGTGTCGTTTCAGACCCGCGTAAACAAGACCACGCGCACGCTGGAGATTGCCGAATCGTTCGGTCTTGGCCTGGACGAAAAAGAGTGGACGCTTTACGACAATCTGGAGCTGGAAGTGGGGCAGGGCGATGTGGTGTACATCACCGGCCAGTCAGGTTCCGGTAAATCTGTCGTGCTGCGCGAACTGCAACGTCAGATGAAGGAAGAGGGGCTGTCAGTCGCATCGATCGATGACTTCACCTTCGACAATGAGATCAACGTGATTGACCAGTTGGGCAAGACCACCAGCGAGGCGCTGGGATTGCTTTCTATGGCCGGTCTGAATGACGCCTATCTTTTTGTGCGCAAGCCATCCGAGATGTCTGACGGCCAGAAATATCGTCTCAAGATCGCCAAACTCATCGAATCCGGCGCAAAAGTCTGGGCTGCCGATGAGTTCGGGGCAGTTCTCGACCGCGTAACTGCTCAGGTTGTGGCGTCGAACCTCCAGCGTGCTGCCCGAAAGGTTGGGGCGACGGTCATGGTGGCAACGACCCACGAAGACCTGAAAAACGCGCTGCGTCCGGATATGCAGATCACCAAGCACTACAAAGAGCGAGTGAAGGTGGAATATGCAGATTAAGAAAGTCTTCCCCATTTATGAAGGCGCTGATCTGCGTCGCCGCTGGACAACCGAGGCAGAGTGGCAGGACTGGTTGCGTGCGCATGGGGCTTACGGGTTCCGTGTCGCGCCGTATTTTAATCGCTGCTGTGTCGTGTTTGGCGATCGCCGTTACGTAGAGACCGTCAAGCAGTTGTACGGTCTGGACGAGGGCGATTTTGTCTACGGTATCGGTGGAATGGTAACGCCTCTGGGCTACGTTCCCGCTGACTCACTGGTGCATTGTGTTTATCTGCCGGAGAAGTACGAAGAATCTGTCTACTGGCATGAAGCATTACATATCGCACTGATGACGGCGGAATATCACGGTGTTGAGTTAACCGATCAGGAGGCTCTGACCTATCTGCAGGGTTATATCGCAGAGGAGTTCAGTCGCGCACGTCTCCAGTTTCTTGCTGACAAAAAGGCGGGCGGGCTGCCGGCCATCGAATCCATCGTGACGCGTCCGGTATCAACGATCAGCAGAGGCGGTTCCTGCAATCGTAGGGTGGTGGTGCGATGACAGACATCATTATCAGGCGTTATCGCCCGGAAGAGTTCCCGCGACACCTGGATTTTCTGGAACGCATGGTCGTCACCAAAGGTACGGTCGATGACTGGCACGCGCTGAAATCGCTGCACTACAAGACGGACGGCAAGCCTTTTGCACCGACTTACTATCGCTGCGAGCTGGATGGTCGGCTGGTGGGTGTTGTGGTGATGGCGTTCCCCAAACTGTTACTGGCGCCTCGTCATCGTATGTTTCCGAAGCTGAAGCCGACAACAAACACCACCGTGGCCAACCAGTACTGGGGCCGGTATGTGAATAACAACTTCGCGGTGATCAGCCGTTCCGTTGTGGATACGCAGTACCGCGGCGTCGGCGTCTCTTATCGCATGATTAACCTGGTCAGCAGGATGCATGACCGGCCAATTATCGAAATCCAGTCGTCGATGAGCAAATACAACCCGTTCGCCATGAAAGCAGGGTTCCAGTTCATCCGTCCGGAGCGCCCGAAGAGCTATGAGAGTGCGCTGCGTGTTTTCCAGCGTCATTTCCGTTCCGACCCTGGTGACAACGAGTCCATCGTGAAAGAGCTGTTTGCCATGAGTGAGTCACGCCGTCGTCGCGCGTTACGCGATCTGGTGGCCGACTACCACAAGAACAGTTCTCTGGCGAAAGCCGGTCGCAACCGTGGCACAACCATTCAGGACATTGCTGACAGCCTGGTGGATGAAGCCAGCATCGTGAAGCTGCTCAAGGATATTCACAACCTGAGCTTTACTTCTCCGTTGTATGGCGTGTACCGCAACCCAGACTTTGGTCGCCAGTTGCCAGACACGCTGCCACTACTGGCCTTTGACAAACAACCACTGAACAAACCGCTTGAAATTGCTTTACCGGCATAAGGATTTGCCATGACTTTGACCGACAAACAGAAAGATATCATCAAAACCATCAATTTAGGGCATGAGCGCGGTCACCTGCTCGATCTGGACGAGCTGCTGGAAGTTCTGCCGTACAAAACCACGAAACAGAGTATGCAGTTCTCGATCCGCGCACTGGTGAAAAAGGGGCTGGTGGAGAAAGGGCTGTGCCGCCAGCGTGGTGATTCTGGCTATCACCGGCGCACGCTGGGGTTGACCACGTTAGGTCGTGCGAGAGCCAAATTACTGATGATGTAAGTCGGTCTGGGAGTCAATTTGAAGCCTGCTTCCGTATATATAAATACTAAGTGACTTATTAAATATATACGGAAGCAGGTTCTGAAAACTCCCCAGACTGGTTTTAAACACCGCAGAAAACAAATTGGTTAGGCAGTGATTTAAACAAATTGTTTAGGGGCGCAAGGATGCGCTCTGAGTGTTTTAGAGGGATCTATGACTGTAGAAAAAGACGAGAGCAAAACTCGCCTGTCGCCAGCTGAGTGGGCAGAAGCCGAAGCTAAGTGGACTTCCGGTGAATATACGCTCTCAAAGCTGGAGGAAGAGTACGGCATTCGTCGTGAAACGCTCTCCAGACATTTCAAAAAGCGTGGGTTAGAGAAAGGCGCTGATTCCGTTGGAAAGATGGTGCGCGAGTCGCTTAAATCCGACGCAGAACTGCGTGCAAAAGCTCGCGCAGAGAAGATAGAAGAACGTCGCACCCGTTATGACGATTGGGCGTTTGCGCTCGGTCGGATGGTGATGCACGAGGTGGCCACAGCCAAAAAGGACGGCAGACCACTCGCCTCCATTGAGGACGACATCAAGAGCATACAGCGTGCCAGCGGCACACTCGCCAAGTGTTTCGAAATTTCGTCGAAAGCGCTCGGTATGGATAGCGCTGAAGGCGAAGACGACGATATTCCGAATCTGGTCTTTGGTGAGCTGACACCTTCCCAGGTTGCGCAGTTGCGTAAGGAAGACGATGAGCCTGAGTTGCTCGATGACGATCTGCTTGAGTCACTCGAAGAAGAAGCACTGAGCGAAGCTGAGAGCGATTCTGACGTGTCGGGTGATGAAAGTGATGGGAGCGTCTGATTATGGCCATCCCGTCGTCTCTGAGTCTCGTACAGCTGCATTCCGGGCAGATGAAAGTCTTCCAGTCGCCACATCGTTTCAAAGTGGTGTGCGCCGGTCGACGCTGGGGAAAATCCCGTCTGTCGATCTCCACCATCATTCGCGCCGCAGCCAAAGCGAAAAAGCAGCGAGTCTGGTACGTCGCACCGACCTACCAGATGGCTCGCCAGATCCTGTGGGATGACCTGCAAGAAGTGCTGCCGCGTAAGTGGGTGCGCAAGAAAAACGACACCACGATGACCATCGTGTTGAAGAACGGCTCTGAGATCGCGCTGAAAGGCGCGGATAAGCCAGACACACTTCGCGGTGTGGCGCTGCATTTTGTGGTGCTCGATGAATTTCAGGATATGAAGGCGGACACCTGGTACAAGGTACTTCGTCCGACGCTGTCCTCCACCCGTGGTGGTGCGCTGATCATCGGTACACCGAAAGGCTTCTCAGAGTTCCACAAGCTGTGGACGATAGGCCAGAACAAAGAGCTGCAACGTAAAGGACAGTGGAAAAGCTGGCAGTTCGTTACCGCTGACTCTCCATTCGTGCCAACAGCGGAAATCGAAGCCGCGAAGAACGATATGGACCCTAAATCGTTCGCGCAGGAATACCTGGCAAGCTTTGAAAACATGTCCGGTCGCGTTTACTACCCGTTCGACCGCAACGTGCATGTGAAGCCACTCCAGTTCAATCCGAAGCTGCCGATCTGGGTTGGTCAGGACTTCAACATCGACCCGATGTCTTCGGTCATCCTGCAGCCGCAACCTAATGGCGAGCTGTGGGCGGTCGACGAGCTGGTGCTCTTCTCATCCAACACGGCAGAGGTGTGTGATGAGCTGGAGCGTCGCTTCTGGCGCTGGAAGTCTCAGGTCACAATCTTCCCCGACCCGGCAGGTGCATATCGCCAGCACGCTCGTGGTGAGTCTGACATCGATATCTTCAAAGAGAAGGGATTCCTTCGCGTCGACTATCCGAAGAAGCACCCGGCGATCGCCGACCGCGTCAATGCCG